>JAYUHG010000169.1:0-4489 GCA_043767195.1 Gammaproteobacteria bacterium
TGTTTGGCCAGACCGGCAAAGGTGGTCTTGTTCGTGGCCCGAAGCGTGGTAATCCGCGGCGTGTTGCCGGCCATTTCTTTTTCCTCCGCTGTCAGTGCGCGGAAGGATTCTCCCGTGGCGCGAAACGCCCCGTCGAACTGGTTCAATCCCTGGGAATCCCGGCTGATGCCGGTTACCACGTACACATTCTGGCCGAGCTTCACCGCGGTGAAGCGCGCCGGACGCTTGCCGACATCAGTATCCACTGGCGCGAGCCCGGTATAAGCCGGCAGTCCGTGTACTTTCAGGTTCTGTTCATTACCCAATCGCTGCAAACCCAACCCTTGTAACAAAACCTCACGCGCGCCTTGCCCCGCCTGGGCCCGGGCCAGGCTCATCTGAATGATGGCGCCACCGTCCGGGGCGCCGGCGAACACCTTGTCGGAAAGATTCTTGATGCGCCAACCCGCCGGAAAACGCAGGGCAAAGCCCAGTTGCCCATGATAGAAATCCCGGCCCTTGATCAAACCCTGGTTATTGTTATCGCCATAGACCAGCCCATTGGTGCGGTCCAGATATTCGCTGTGACCGACAAAGGGTTTCTTGGCCATGGTGACGTTATCCGCGGCGGCAATGACTTCCTGCAAGCGCGTGTCGTTGTCCGGGTGGGTGGAAAACAGGCCGTGATACACATTCGGTTCCCGGCCTTCGGCCTGGGCCGCTTTGATTTCATACAATTCCTGATTCTTCAGGGCGCGGATCACGCTCAACATGGCCTTGGGGGTATAGCCGGCCCGGCCCAGGTACTCCGCGCCAAGACGGTCGGACTCCAGTTCATGTTCGCGCCCATAGCCGCGCAACATCGCCGTACTCAGCACACCGGCCAATTGCTGACCCGCGGCCTGCCCCAGTCCGGGGACAAAGGCCGCGCCCAAGGCCGCGCCCAATCCGGTGAGTGTGGTGGCCGAATGCTGGCGCACGGCATGGCGCGCGGTCACATGGCCCACTTCATGGCCCAGCACCGCCGCCAGTTCCGCTTCGGAGTTCAAATATGCCATCAACCCGCGGGTAATAAATATGTAACCGCCCGGCAGCGCAAAGGCATTCACTTCCTTTGAGTCCAGCAGCGTGAATTGATAATTGAGATTACTGCGATGGCTGAGATCCGCGACCTTGCGTCCCACGTATTGCACATAGTTTTGCAATTCCAGATCGTCATACACGCTGTACTGACTCAACACCTGTTGATTGACTTGCTTGCCCAGAGCAATCTCCTGCTGCTCGGACATCAGCACCAGGTCGGATGAGCCGGTGACCGGATTGGTGGCGCAGCCGGGGAGCAACAGCAGGCTGCTGAGAAGGACGGCAACAACGCGCGTGTTGAACATATGAATTTGACCTTTATTGAGGTGCCGGGGTTCCAGCATCCGGTGACAGGATCAAGTCTAGCGGATGCCGCAGGTACATTCGCAAGCCCCGCCCGCGCGGATACACCATGCCGCGAACTTCCACCCGTTGCCCGGGTAACTGCTGAATGACATTGGGATCAAAGGCGCTGAAATCCGCCGCTGCAATGGTCACGGACAGCGGCCCATCCAGCTCCAGCCAGGCGCCGCCCCGGGTCCAATGCACCTGCGCCACACGATCCCGAACAATGCGAAATCCGCGCGTCTCCGGCGCCAGTATTCGCGGGTCAACAGGTTGGTACTCCGGGCGCTGCCAAAGCCCGCGCCGCGCCGCCAGGGCCGTTTTCACCGCCTGCTGATAACACGACTGGTAGCCCAGATTGGGCCGTATAACCAAAGGCGTAGCCAGCCCATCGGCCAATAGCTCTGCCTGCAGGTTGGTGCCGTCGGAGAGGAACAGGTGTCGCAACAGGCGACCGTGCCGATCCAGATTTTCGCGGTCGCCCGCCAGCAGAACCTCACTGCCCGGGGCAAGTCTGGATTGGAGCCGGTTGCGGGCGATCACGCCCCCAGGCTGATCCGGTTCGCCATCGTGACCGATCTCCGGCGTATCAATGCCGACCATGCGCACATGTTCACCATCGGCGAGGATCACGGTATCGCCGTCAATGACGTACTTAATGGTGGCGCGGCGGGGGGATGAGTCAGGAGCGCAGCTTGGATCTTGCGCAGCCCACAGTGCGGGCGCGATACCGAAAAGGAAAGCCAGGAACAGCGACCGCCCGCGGCCCGGGGGCCGGCGTCGGATCAAATCAGGCTTGCTGGATTCCGTATTTCTTGCGGAACTTGTCAACGCGACCGGCGGTGTCGAGCATCTTCTGTTTGCCCGTGTAAAACGGGTGGCACTGTGAACAAACCTCGATATGCATTTCCTTGGCATGGGTCGAGCAAGTCTGGAAAGAGTTACCGCAACTACATTTCACGGTAATTTCTTTATATTCGGGGTGTATTTCTGGTTTCATGGCTGCGCGTCTCAAATTGGCCCCAAGTCACATGCCGGGGTTCCAAGGGCGGCGCAGTTTAGGCGAAACCGGGGGGGCATGCAAACTGCCGCAGGCGTCCCGAGCGGAGCGAGGGATCTTGCCGTTGCTGAACACAAGGATCCCTCCTCGCGGAGCCTGCCATGAGCGAATGCGAACGGGCTCGTTCGGGATGACAATCTACTGACCCCCTTCAGCGCCTGCCGGCTCAGTCCGCAAACTCCGCGATCACCGGGGCATGATCCGATGGCCGCTCCCAGGTCCGCGGCAACTTATCAATGCGACAGGCTTGGCACTTTCCCGCCAGTTCCACGCTGGCCAGAATATGGTCAATACGCAATCCCAGGTTGCGCTGAAATCCCGCGGCGCGATAGTCCCACCAACTGTAGCTGTCTGTTGGTTGCGGGAACCTGCGTAAGCAATCCACCAGATTGAGAGCGATGAGAGATGCGAACGCGGCCCGCTCCGGGGCGCTGCACAACACTTGCCCGGCCCAGGCGGCGGGGTCGTGAACATCTTCATCCGCCGGGGCTATGTTGAAATCGCCCAGCACGATCAAACGCGGGTGCTGTGCCAGCAATGCGCCAATGAATTCACGCAGGTGTTCCAGCCAGGCCAGTTTGTAGGCGTATTTTTCTGATCCCACTTCCGAGCCATTGGGGACATACAGGTTCAGCAGCCCGATACCACGGGTCTGTGCGAATAACACGCGCCGCTGGGGATCACTGAAGCCGGGAATTTCCGTTTGCAGCCCGGTGAGCGGAGTGCGGCTGATGAGGGCGACGCCGTTGTAGGTTTTCTGGCCCGAGAATGCCAGTTGATAGCCCCGCTGCAGAAATTCCGCCGCTGGAAAATCCGGGTCCGGGGTCTTGGTTTCCTGGATGGCGAGGATGTCGGGTTGTTCAGAGTCCAGCCAGGTCAGAACGTGCGGCAGGCGCACACGCAGGGAGTTGACGTTCCAGGTGGCAATTTTCACCGGGTTTCCGCGCGCAGCGCGGCTACAGCTCAGATGCGGAAGCCGCCGTGGCGCCGGCGATTAAGGTAATCCATTAAATAGATACCGCCGCCAATACCCAACAGCAGCAGGATGATGGCGGTGGCCGCGAACTGGCTGAATTCAAACTCAACGCCCTGAACCATTCCGCCCGTCTGCGCCGCGCCGGCATTTTCCACTTTTTCTCCGACGCTGATGCGCAATTGCTTGTTCTCGGCTTGCAGACTCGCCAGCTCTTTGTACAGCGATTCCGTATCGCTTTTCATACCGATGCGTTTGCGCAGCTCGGTCAATTCCACCTGGGTCTCGCCACCGCGCAACTTTTCCTGCTTCAACTGCTGTTCCAGGTCCGTGTTCTGCCGTTTGAGTTGCTGCGCCAGTTTGAAATCCTCGCTGGCTTTGCCGCTACCGGTGAGGCGCGTCTCCAGTTGCGTTATCTCCGTACGCGACTGCTCAAATTGCTTTTCCAGATCCTCAATGCGCTGGCGTTGATCCTGTCCCTGGGCGGAGGTGGCCGGGGCCTCGGTGGCCAGGTAGCCGTTGTCAATCCAGCCCTGTACGCCTTCCGCATCACGAACCTGGGATGCCGGTTCTTCACGCTTCAGAATCTGCAATGCCGCGCCGGCGGGGACCAGTTTGATTATCGGGCTGTCCGGGGTTTTGTCCTGATGTAACCCGGCGCGAAAGCCCTTTGTTCCGACAAAGCCGTCTTCAGCCAGCGCCGGGCCGGTGGCCAGAATCAGAATCCACATCAACGACAGTGCCCTGATAATCATGAATGCATCGGCGCGGGTTGGCGCTCTAGGATACCGGAATGGCGCAACAGGGGTTCTACGCTGGGTTGTCGCCCCCGGAAAGAGATGAACAGTTCCATTGGATCTCGTGCTCCCCCTTGCTCAAGTATGGCCTGCATAAATTGCCGACCGGTGGCTGCGTCAAAGATACCGGTTTCCTCGAACTTGGAAAAGGCATCCGCGGATAATACTTCGGCCCATTTGTAGCTGTAGTAGCCGGCCGCGTAACCACCGGCGAAGATGTGCCCGAAGCTGTGCTGGAAGCGATTCTCCGGC
>JAYUHG010000170.1:0-4457 GCA_043767195.1 Gammaproteobacteria bacterium
GAATGGTGCGGACCTGCCCTGGTTATTCTTTGACGATGACGCGGACGGGACCTTCGACACCACAACCTCCGGGCGCGCGTCGTTCGGCATCATCTCCGGACCGGAAAGCGTGATCTATTCCCGCGAACCCTGGTAGTTCCTCCAGCCGTGTGGGCGCTGCCACGGTTTATTGTTTCCCTTCCCCGCACAATCTAAAAACAATCTGTAAATCAAATTCATACGCCAGTTTTGGTGGGATAAATTGTGCATTGCAGCATTGAGCGGAATCGAGCCAGAAATCTGGCCGTTGCACATTGAAATCAACCTTTGGAGATAGACTAGAAACCAATTTTTACATTGACAATCAGTAACTAAGGTCTGAAACTTAGACTTGGGGTTAAGCTTTCTGATATCAAGCAATACTGGTTTCTTCATTGGGCTGGGAAAGGACGGACATTGTGCTGGGGCTGATCAAAAAACGTATAGACAAGAATGCGCTGGCGTCTATTTGCGTTGGCGCGCGCGGCTTGGCCATGGCCAAGGTTCGGCGCGAGGCAAATTTGCCTCCTGTCCTTGAGCAGGCCCTGTTCCAGCCCGCCGAGTCCACGGATGACTGGGCAATGGCTTTGCCGCGGCTGGTGAAGGCCGAGCAGTTGGATCGGGCCGTGGGTATTACCACCCTGGAACTGGGTTCATACGCCCTGGTGCTGGTAGAGGCCCCGGACGTGAAACCGGATGAATTGCGCGCCGCCATTCGTTGGCGCATCCGCGACCTGATTGATTTCCATATAGATGATGCCGTGGTAGATGCATTTGAAGTCCCGCAGAAAAATCCCACCGGCCAAAACCGCATGATGTATGCCGTCGTGGCCCGCGCCAATGATGTGCGCGCGCTGATCGATCAACTCACCCGGGCCGGATTACGCCTGGAAGTTGTGGATATCCCCGAATTGGCATTGCGCAATATCGCTTCACTGCTGCCGGAAGACAGTGGCGGTCTGGCACTGTTGCACCTCGGCGCCCAACGCGGACTGATTGTCATTACGCGCCAGCAGAAGCTGTACATGTCCCGGCGCATTGAGACTGGACTATCAGCGCTTCCAGACACGGCAATCCATGCCGGTGATCGCGACACTATCGAAGACTGGCTGGACCGTATCATCATCGAGATCCAGCGTTCATTGGATTATTACGACCGTCATTTTTCCGAGACCCCGGTGTCGTCGGTGGTGGTCTGCCCGACGGGCCGGGAGATCCCGGGTATGGCCGCATATATGAATGAGCAACTGGGCATTCCAGCGCGCATGTTGGACGTAAATGGGATTATTGACTGCGAGACGCCACTGGATGAGGCAACGCAGGCGGACTGCCTGCTGGCTATCGGCGCCGCGTTGCGTCAGGAGTCGCGTACGCTGTGAACCAGCAAATCAATCTTTATCAGCCCATGTTTCGCAAGCAGAAGGCGATCTTCTCGGCGTTGGCAATGCTGCAAGTATGGCTAATCGTCGCGTTGATGATGGCGGGTATCTCAGGCTATACGGCCCTGCGCCTGTCGCGGCTTGAGGCGCAGTTGGCGGATGCCCAGAAGTACCAGGCCATTACGCAAAAGAATGTGGACCAACTCAAAGCCCAGGAATTAGCAAAAACACCAAGCAAGCTGCTGGAGTCCGAGCTCAAACGCACCCAGGCGGAGCTGAAGGAGCGGCGTCAGGTTTCGGAGTTGGTGGCCGGCGGCGCGCTTTCCAATACGCGCGGGTTCTCAGCGCAGTTTGAAGGACTGGCGCGGCAGCATGCCGCGGGCTCGTGGCTTACGGAAATCAGCGTCCGCGAAGGGGGTAATTGGATCAATCTGCGCGGTATGGCGCTGGCCCCTGAGGTGGTGCCTCTGTATTTGCAAAATCTTCTGGCGGTGGAGTCATTCGCCGGCGTGAAGTTCAATGTATTGAACCTGCAGGCGTCCGCAGACGACCCCGGTCGTGTTTGGTTCGAGGTCGGCACGGCGGAAAAGGAAGCGGCTTTGGGCGGCGCGGTCGCGCCACCGGCAATTACACGCCAGCCGGAAAGCGGAACCCGGAACAATGAGATCGTTGGAATCAATCGCCGCACGAATTGATGCCCTCACGCTTAGGGAGCGGGGCTTTGTCATCGCCGGAGTGCTTGCGGTGACGTACATCGTTTGGACCGGCGCCATTATGCAGCCCATGGAGCTCAGGCAACGGGATTTGAATGGCAACCAGGAGCGCAGCGCCGCCGAGATTGCGGGATTGAGCGCCCAGGCACGTGCCATGATGCAACAGTCAAAGGATGATCCGAATGCAATACACCGCGCGGAACTGGACGCATTGAAAAAGGAATTGGCGCGGTTGAATGAAGAATTGTCCGGGACCACGGAGCATCTGGTGTCCCCCGGGCAGATGGCGAGAGTCTTGCAAGCGGTGTTGCAGGAAGCCGGAGGGCTGCAACTGCAAAAGGTGTCCAGTCTGGGTAGCAGCCCATTGGTGCCGGAAGATGCCGCTTCCGCCGCTGCCGAGGAAACGGTTGAGTCCGAAACCGCGCCAGTGCGCAAGGCGTACAAGCACGGCATGAAGATGCAGCTTCAGGGCGGTTTTTTTGGTGTGCTGGATTTCCTGCGCAAGATGGAGCAACTGGAATGGAAATTTTTCTGGGAAGCGGTGGATTTCCGCGTGGTGGATTACCCCGATGCCACGGTTGAGATTACGGTTTTCACCGTCAGTCTTGAACCCACCTGGATTGGGGGCTGAACTATGCATTCCGGCATGGTGACTTTGGTTTTGGTGGCCGCGTTGGCGGACGACGCGGGCGCGCTTACTGATCCCACCAAGCCTGTGGACTATCTGCCAGCGTCGGCATTGGCGCAGCCCTTGCCTGATGAATTAGTGGATTGGCGGTTGACGGCTGTGCGCATCGGCAAGGATGACCGGTCCGCGGTATTGAATGGCAAAGTCGTGCGCGCCGGGGATGCCGTGGGCCGGGCGAAGGTGCTGGAGATCAAGTCGGGCACGGTGGTGGTGGAGCTGGATCGCAGACAAGTGGAAGTCCGCTTATATGGAACCTGGGTGAAAAAACAATCAACGCGCAATATGGAATCATCGGTGCAACCATGAATAAATTCATGCAATGCAGTGCAGTCGCCGGCATGCTTATGTTGCTGGTCATCACCGCTGGCTGTGAAACTACCGGCCCGCGGATGGGTGTGTCGGAAAATGTCGGCAAGGTAATGGAAGAAGCGGTAGCCACCAATCCCGATGTGACGCCAGTGCCCGAAGATGTGGCCAATGCGCTGCTGCCGACCATTAATCTGTCCTCCGCCAAGTTGCCCAAGGTGGAAACCAAAGATCGTTTTGATATTTCCGTCAGCGAAGTGCCGGCGGATCAGTTTTTCCTCAGCCTCGTGGATGGCACGCCCTATAACATCGTCATCCATCCGGAAGTGAAGGGGAATATCACCCTGAATCTCCAGGATGTTGGCATCCCCGATGTGCTGGAGGCGGTGCGCGACGTGTATGGCTACGAGTTCGTCAGCACCCCCTACGGATTCCAGGTTTTGCCCGGACGCCTGCAGGCGCGTATTTATCAGATCAATTATCTCAATGTGGAGCGCTCTGGTGAATCGTCCACACTGGTAAGTTCCGGCGCGCTCACCAGCAACAATTCCAATTCGGCTGGTGGCGACAATAATAATAACGGTGGCAATTCCGGCAATAACAATGGCAACTCGTCCACCACGCGCTCATTTGGGACCCAGATCCACACCAGTCAGCCAAAGACCACTTTCTGGACCGAGTTACGGGAATCCATAGCCGCCATCGTCGGCGAGGGTGAAGGCCGTGATGTGGTGGTGAATCCCCAGTCCGGTGTGGTGGTGGTGCGCGCGCTGCCGACGGAATTGCGTGAAGTGGAGACTTTCCTGCGCGCCACCCAATTAATTGTGCAGCGCCAGGTTATCCTGGAAGCCAAGATCATTGAAGTACGCTTGGATGATCTGCATCAGGCCGGAATCAACTGGGCTGGCGTACTCAAGCCCGGCAATGATGCCATCAAGATTGGGCATGTGGGCGGCGGCAGTGTGCTGGTGGATGAGGGTGGTGTGAGCGGAATCGCTGGCAACACCGGCAATCTGGATCCGGATAATCTGGCCCCCATTTTGGGCACGGTCAGCGAGGCCTTTGGCGGTGTGTTTTCCCTGGCCCTGAATCTGGGCGACTTCACGGCTTTTATCGAACTGCTGAAGACCCAGGGCAATGTGCAGATACTGTCCAGCCCGCGGGTCTCCACCATGAACAATCAAAAGGCGGTCATCAAGGTGGGATCCGACGAATTCTTCGTGACTGAAATTCAGACTCAAAGTGTAACTTCCGCAAACGCGACAACATTGGCACCGGATATTACCCTGACGCCATTCTTCTCCGGCATTGCCCTGGATGTCACGCCGCAGATCAGCGAGAACGGCGAAGTCA
>JAYUHG010000171.1:0-1845 GCA_043767195.1 Gammaproteobacteria bacterium
CCGGGTTTGTCCACGGCGTTGAGGCGCAGGTAATAGGCGGTCTGCACGTCATCCATGGATTTGACCTTGATATCGGAGATGGCGTTGGGCTGGAAGGCCAGGTGCGGTACGCGATTCTCCGGGTCCGAGGTCATGGCGCGCACTACGTCCACCAGATCAGATACCACGGCGGAGGCAGTGGGTTCGGCGCCGGCGCCGCGGCCGTAGAACATGGTGGTGCCCACGGCATCACCCACCACCAGCACGGCGTTCATGACGCCTTCCACGCCGGCGATGGGATGGCGTTTCGGTATCAACGTCGGATGCACACGCAATTCGATGCCGTCGCCACTGTGGCGCGCGATGCCCAGAGACTTGATGCGATAACCCAGTTCATCGGCATAGGCGATGTCCATGGCGCCGATCTGGCCGATGCCTTCCGTATACACCTTGTCGAATTGCAACGGAATGCCGAAGGCGATGGAGGCCAGGATGGTGAGCTTGTGAGCCGCGTCAATGCCGTCAATGTCGAAGGATGGATCGGCCTCGGCATAACCCAGACGTTGGGCCTCCGCCAGCACGGTGTGGAAATCACTGCCGTGCTCGCGCATTTCGCTGAGGATGTAATTGCAGGTGCCGTTGATGATGCCGGCCACGGTCTGAATGCGATTGCCGGACAAGCCTTCACGAATGGCCTTGATGATGGGGATGCCTCCGGCCACCGCCGCCTCGAATGCCACCATGACGCCCTTGCGCTGGGCGGCAGCGAAGATCTCGTTGCCATGCAGGGCGATCAGCGCCTTGTTGGCGGTGACCACATGCTTGCCATTTTCGATGGCGGCCAGAACCAGCGTACGCGCCGGTTCAATACCGCCAATGAGTTCGCAAACAATTTCCACTTCCGGGTCCGCCACCACGTCCTGGGGATTACCCGTCACACGCACACCATCCAGAGGCAATGAGCGCGCCTTGCCCGGATTACGCGCCGCCGCGCTGACCACAACAATCCCGCGTCCCGCGCGCCGGGCGATCTCCTCGGCATTGCGGCGAAGCACATTAATAGTGCCGCCGCCAACGGTGCCGAGACCGAGGAGGGCGATTTTGACTGGATTTAGGGACATTGATTTCTTTTTGGGAATGGGGCTTGGGGATTCTTCGCTATTACTTGATTGTATCTCGTGAAGCGTGAAGCGTATCTCGTAAAATCAAAAGATACCCCGCGGCAGTCTTGCGCTTCACGCTTCACGGGATACGTTTCACACTTCTTACGTTATCCCACTTTCCTCGCCTCCCCCACTTCCTCCCGCAGCATCGAACGCAGTCCCCGCAATGCCTGCCGGGTGCGGTGTTCGTTTTCTATCAGGGCAAAACGCACATGCCCGTCGCCGTATTCGCCAAAGCCGATGCCGGGAGATACTGCTACGCCGGCATCGTTCAATACTTTCTTGGCGAATTCCAATGAACCCAGTTTGCGAAACTGTTCCGGGATGGGCGCCCAGACAAACATGGTGCCTTTCGGCTTTTCCACCTGCCAGCCGATGGAGCTGAGACCGTTGCACAACACGTCACGACGCGCCTGATACATGAGGCGGATTTCTTCCAGGCAATCCTGGCTGTCTTCCAGGGCGGTGATGGCGGCCACCTGCACCGGCGTGAACATGCCGTAGTCCAAGTATGACTTGAGCCGCGCCAGGGCTTTCACCAGGATCGGATTGCCGACCATGAAACCGATACGCCAGCCGGGCATGTTGTAGCTCTTGGACATGGAGAAGAATTCCACCGCCAATTCTTTCGCGCCCGGCACTTGCAGGATGGACGGTGCCTTGTAGCCATCGAAGACGATGTCGGCATAGGCGAGATCCTGAA
>JAYUHG010000172.1:0-4426 GCA_043767195.1 Gammaproteobacteria bacterium
GCGACCACTTCCATATTACCACCAAATGGGCGCCCGTCTGAACCCCGCGGACCGAGCCGGTTCTCTTCATATCCCCGGACCGAGCGCGGCCCGCCGGAATAGAAATTCTCGAACACAGGCAATTCGTCAGTATCAAACAAACCAAGGCCATAGCCGAACTCGCCGCGCGCGGCAAAAATAAAGTCCTTCCAAATCGGATGAAACCACTGCATCTTGTAGCTCAGTTTGGCGAATTCCAGTGACGATCCAACAGAGGGTATCCCCATTTCCGACCCGATTTGATGCATAACACCTTTTTCCGGCAGGATGGCCTTGTTGCGTGTGTCATAGGCAAAACTGACGCCAAGGCGAAGAATATTGAACTGGTCATCGTACTTGTTGATGAAGTTCCTGAGTTCGGTGGAGGAAAATCGATCCGGAGAAATGGTCGTGTTTTCGTAGTTCAGGGACGTGAATATGAAATTGAATTCACTGATGGGGATACCGAAGTTGACGCCGCCGCCCCAAACCCGACTGTCAAAGTCCAGTGCGCCAAAGTCCTCATAATCGGTGTCCTGATAATTGACATTGAATCCGCGGCTGATGCCATCAATGGTGTAATAAGGGTTCATGTAACCCAGCGAAAGGCGGCGATTCACTGAACTATTGTTGAATGCAAACTGCACCCGAGACCCGCTGCCAAGGAAATTGTCCTGGGTCACACTGGTTTGAAATATCAAACCCTGCTGCTGGGAAAATCCAATGCCGGCCAGAAAATTGCCGAAGGGTTTCTCCTCCACGGTGTAATTTACATCCACTTGATCCGCGGAACCCGCGACAGCCGGGGTCTCAACATTGACCTCTTTGAAATACCCAAGGCGCTGCAAACGCACCTTGCCTCGCTCCACCTGCGGTGTGGCAATCCAGCCGGCTTCCTGCTGGCGCATCTCCCGGCGCAGCACTTCATCACGGGTGCGCGTATTACCGGTAAACATCACCCGTTGCACATACACCCGCTTGCCTGGGTCAACGAAAAACGTCAACCCCACGGTCTTCTTTTCTTCATCTATATCGGGGATGGAATTTACGTTCGCGAACGCATACCCGTCGCTACCCAATCGATCGGTAATCTTCGTGCTGCTGTCGGTGATGTCCTTGCGCGAGAACAGGCCGCCGTCTTGCACTGTGATTAACGGGAACAGTTCCTCCTCGGGGACAATCAGTTCCCCGGCCAGCTTTACCCCGGAAACGGTGTATTGCTCACCTTCGGTGATATTGATGGTGATGTAGATGTCTTTCTTGTCCGGCGTCAGCGACACCTGGGTGGAATCAATACTGAAATTTACATACCCATGATCAAGATAATGGGAGCGCAACGTCTCCAGATCACCAGACAGCTTCTCGCGCGAGTACTGATCGGACTTGGTAAAAAAAGAAAATAATGTCGGCGGTGTCAACTCAAATGCATCGCGCAGATCATCTTCGTCGTAGGATTGATTGCCGACGATATTGATCTGTTTGATGCGCGCGGCCTTGCCCTCGGAAATATCAATCGCCACGCCGACCCGATTATTGTCCATGGGCGTGATCTTGGACTTGATCTTGACGGCGTATTTCCCGGCGGAGAAATACTGGCGCTGCAGCTCCTGCTCCAGGCGGTCCAATTGCGACTGATCAAACACCCGTCCTTCGGCAAAACCCGATTGTTTCAAACCTTTCATCAAGTCTTCGGTCTTGATGTCCTTGTTGCCTTCAATGGTCACACTGCCCATGGTGGGCCGCTCCTTGACAATAATGACCAGGACATTGCCGTCCCGTTCCAGCCGCACATCGTCGAAAAACCCGGTCTTGAACAGGGCTCGCACGGCCTCTATGGATATCTGATCGTTGAATTTATCCCCGGCTTCAATGGGCAAATAATTGAATATCGTGCCCGGGGTAAGGCGCTGCAGGCCCTGGACGCGAATGTCCTGCACCACGAATTCTTCCGCCAAAACCGGCATGGAACAGACGATGAGCAACAGGAATACTTGAAGTAACTTATGAGGAGTATTTTTTAAGGGCATGAGACAGGTAGTAATTTTATTTTTTATCCTATGATTCTCATCATATCGTTATAGACCGCGAGGCCCATCAAACCCAGCAAGAGTGCCAACCCCACATGCTGGCCGATGACCTGTATGGATTCGGAAACCGGTCGGCCCGTAACAAGTTCGCTAAGGTAATACATTAAGTGCCCGCCATCCAGTAGCGGTATTGGCAACAGGTTCAACACTCCCAGGCTGACACTGATGATGGCGAGAAACGTAAGAAAGGAGACCACGCCAAATCCCGCCGATTCACCTGCGTATTGGGCAATGCTGAGCGGGCCGCTGATATTTTTTATTGATGCCGCGCCGACCAGCATCTTGCCCATCAGGCGCAGCGTCAGCACGGACATCTCCATGGTCTTGCGGATTGCCCGTGGCAGTGCTTCCCACGGGGTGTAACGCTCACGCGCAAAAAATTGTGCCGCGTTGGCGGCAATTGCATCCACCGCCGCGCCAATCTGCCCAATACGCGCGCCCTCGGCGCCATTGACTGCGTCCGGTGTAAGCGCCAGATATAAATGGGTGCCACCGCGCTCGATTTCCACGTCCAATGATTTGCCGGGGCTGGCACGAACAATCGTAACCCATTGCTCCCAGTTCTCCACTGGCACCCCGCTGGCGCTCAATACGCGGTCACCGGAGCGCAAACCATCGCGCTCAGCTGCGCCTCCAGATCGAATCTCTCCCACCAGCGCGGGAAGAACCGGTCGCAGTGGTGTCACACCGAATAGCTCCAACACCTTGCCGCCAGCCAGGTCATCCACATGCATACCGGACGTATCCACATGCACTTCATCCTCACCGCCGTTGCGTCTGCGCACTTGCAAATCAAAGTCGCGCCCGGCAATGACCTGATTTACCAGTTGTTCGAGTAATGCCGACCAGGTTGGCGTGACACGTCCTGAGATGCCGACAATTTCGTCACCCGGCGCAAGGCCGGCGCGGGCCGCGGGAGAATCGGCGACCACGCTGCCCACCAGGGGGCGCAACCCCGTCACCCCAACCATATACACGACCCAAAACGCCACAATGGCGAACAACAGATTGAATATCGGCCCGGCGGCAACAATCGCGAACCGTTGCCGCAATGGCTTGTTGTTAAAAGCGCGCGGCCGCTCCTCGACCGCCACCTCACCTTCGCGTTCATCCAGCATGCGCACATACCCGCCAAGAGGCAGCGCCGCGATGACAAATTCGGATTGATCCGGACCAAACTTCTTTATCCAAAGAGAGCGCCCAAAACCAACGGAAAATCGCAGCACCTTCACATCACACCGGCGCGCCACCCAGAAATGACCGAACTCGTGAAAGGTGATCAGCAGCGCAATCGCCACCAGGAATGCCGCGGCAGATTGAATGAAATCCATCAGGCCGCGCACTTTTGGGTAGCAGTGATGGCAAAATTTCGGGCGGCGGCGTCCGCTGCCAAAACCTGCTCCAGCGTATCCGCGGCAGTCAACGGTACACCTGCCAGACACTCGGAAACCACTTTGGCGATGCCGGTAAATGGAATCTCGCGGGCCAGAAACGCCGCCACGGCCACTTCATTGGCGGCATTCAGCACCGCGGTGGCGGTACCACCGGCCCGCAATGCTTCCCATGCGAGTTTGAGGCAGGGAAAGCGCACCAGATCCGGTCGCTCGAAGTCCAGGCGCGCCACCTGAAACAGATCCAGAGGCGCCACACCGGAGGCGATACGTTCCGGCCAGGCCATGGCATGGGCAATGGGTGTGCGCATATCCGGGTTGCCCAATTGCGCCAGCACCGAGCCATCCGCGTATTGCACCAAAGAATGAATCACGCTCTGGGGATGGATCACCACTTCAATCTGATCCGGGGGGGTATTGAACAGCCAGTGAGCCTCAATGACTTCCAGTCCCTTGTTCATCATGGTGGCGGAATCCACCGATATCTTCCGGCCCATGACCCAGTTTGGATGGGCGCAGGCCTGATCCGGGGTCATCTGTTCCAGATCTTTCAGGGGCGTGGACCGAAATGGGCCTCCGGAAGCCGTAAGCAATATCTGGCGCACACCGGCTGGTGTTTGCCCGGCGAGAAAGTCCGGCGGCATACATTGAAATAGGGCGTTGTGTTCGCTGTCTATGGGCAGGAGCTCGGCACCGTGTTCTCGCACCGCGTCCATGAACAGCCGGCCCGACATCACTAATGCCTCCTTGTTCGCCAGCAGCACCCGCTTACCGGCCCGGGCCGCGGCCAATGTGGGCAGCAACCCGGCGGCACCGACAATGGCGGCCATGACGTATTGCACTTCCTTCATCTCGGCCACACGGACCAACCCGTCCAGACCGGACAGAATTTCCACATCCGGGGCAACCTGCTTCAAGGCAATGCGCAAA
>JAYUHG010000173.1:0-4424 GCA_043767195.1 Gammaproteobacteria bacterium
GGTTGCGCCGCGGACTCCGCGTCGGAGGCCAGGCGGATCACCGACTCCCGCGCCGGCAGCGTGACCAGATCGTGCTTGCGAATTATCTCTTCCAGAGACTGCAAGTGTGCCTTGTACAGCGGCATGATGGCCTCGCCCTGTATCTGCTTCTGCTTGAGTTCCCGCAGCACATCCCGGTAATCGCCTGACGGAAGATTCTGCTGTTTGGCGATCAGTCCGGCGATAACCTGCATTTCATCGCGGATCTCGGCAAAGCCATACAGGGCGCGGCGCATCAGCACCCGCGGCGCAATCGTGACACCGTAGGCCTTGAGGTTATCAGCATAGATGGGCTCCGGCAGGCGATTGTCCTTGCGCGCCCGCGGCATAATCTCTTGCGCCAGCCACTTGTCATAGTCACGCAGTTGCCGTTCCAGTTTGGCGTGGGCCTGCTGCCAGCCCTTGAGCTTGGCCTGTTTGAACATATCGGCGATACCGGTGATATAGACCTCGGTATTTTTTGCCGCCTTCTCCAGTTCCGCCACATAGGGGCCGGTAAGATTGGTCTCGGAAAACCGCTCCCGGGTGCGCGCTTTGGCCAGCTCGGTAAGCGGCTCCGCGCCCGGTGCCGCGCCGGCATATTTTTTCAAGCGCTCGATGGCGTGTGCCTGCCGCTCCGGTTTATTCCGGGCATCGAGCACAAGTTGCAGGCCCTGGAAGATGTTTTCACCGACGGCGAAATACGGCAGCATGTATTGCCGGTTCAATTGCGTCGAGTGAATGCGATCCTGGAGTGATGTAATCAGGATTTCCAGGTCCTGCTTTACCTTGGCATCGGTTTCAGAACTCAGGCCGGCTTTCATCTCCACCAGCAATTTTTCCATATCGGCCAGATTGCGTTCGTACACCTGCGGCCCCAAGTCCATGACTTCGGTGTCAAATTGATCCGCTCCAAAAAAGGAACCCGCTTCCGGTTGGTAATGGGCATCCATGTCCAGAACCTTCTGCGTGTAGGTGTTGCTTTTCTCGATCCAGTCCGGAGTTGCGGCCTGAATCTGACTGGTGACTAAAAACAGCGAGAGCATCAGCGATATCAGTTTGACCATGGGAAGTGCTCCTGGTAATGACGTTATTGAGAGACGGGCGCGGCTGGAAGTCAGGAGCGCCCGCTGATGCCGCCATCTTCTCCCGGCATACTGTCTTGCGGCAAGCGCCGCCGGTCGTGGCTGGAACTCAGATCAGCGCGTTTGTGCCGGCGTCAGGACTTCGCGTCGCCCTTCAGATACCCGGCCTCAATGGAGTCGGGGTATTTGTTACGCAGCAACATCTGGTAGCTGGCCTCGGTATCCTTGTCGCCCCGTTTGCCGGAAATGCGGATACCCAACCACAGGCTGCGCGACGTGTGCGGGGCTGCTTTAAGATAGGTTGTCAGCAACTTGTGAGCTTCTTCAATGCGGTCGTTGTCCAATTCAATATCAGCCATAGCCAATAGCGCCACCGGGGCGCGGGGATTGGCTTTCAGTGCCGCCTGGAAATATTCCGTGGCCTTGGCAGTATCACCACCACGTTGCGCGCACAAGCCAGCATTGGTGAGCGCAATTTCCGGTGTGCGATAGAGCAGATTCTTCGCGGCTTTGAGAAATTGCTTTTCCGCCTCCTCTCCCCGCCCTTGTTGGCAGAGAAACTGGCCATAGTTGTTCAAATTTTCTGGAGCTTCGTCCATGTCCAGGGACTGACGAAAATATTTTTCCGCCTTTTCATGGTCTCCGATACGTTGATATACCAACCCGTAGACGCTGTATATGAAGGAATACTTCGGGTACGCCTCGCGCGCGCGATCCAGCCGCTGCAGAGATTCCTCGTAATTGCCACGCCGGAGCTGCTCAATGGCCACATTCAGATTGGCTTCGGCCACTTGCGCGCGATGGGGCGCCTCCAGCGTATTCTCCTGCATCTGCTCATCTATGGCGCGCACTGCTGTGGAGGCCCCGGCGGATGCCAGCATGCCGGCAACGGAAATCGCGGCGCAGCCGTTTAGCAGGGGTAATAGCGCGACTAAAGAAAGAATTCTCAGGACTTGCATGTTCTCCGCCTCTTCATGCGGGAGTCATTGGGCACATCCCTGGCGCCTAGTATAGACCGGCTTGGGTCAGGCTCTAAGCAGCCGGCGACGGCAGATCACCGGCTTCGAGTCCGGGTTCCAATTCCAGCCTGCGCCGCCGCGCCGCGACAACAATGTCCCGGCGCAGATAATCATCCGCTTGGGACCAAATGGCGATCTCCGCCACAGTGCGCCCGCAACCCATACAGATGTGTTCATCATTGAGCGTACACACCTTTACGCAGGGGGATTCCACCTGGCTTGCGGACTCCGCCACTGGCGTTTCGCTAACCATGACGTTGCGCCCAACGCTGGATGATTTTTTGCAGACTGGCCAAACCGTCGGTCAATGCCGCCGGACCCGGTTGCAGGATCAACGGTGATTTTATCTCGTGGCACTCGCCATCACGCAGCGCCGGAATTTGCGACCACCCAGGTCGTGCCGCCACGCGCTCGGGCCGAAACCGCTTGCCGCACCAGGAACCGAGAATGATTTCAGGTGCGCGCTCAATCACCTCGTTGGCGTTTTCAATAATCCGGCCCTTGGCCAATGAACTGGCCGCGCGTTCCGGGAAGATGTCATCGCCACCGGCAATGCCAATCAATTCACTCACCCAACTGATGCAGGAGATCATGGGGTCGTCCCACTCTTCAAAATAAACCCGCGGTCGTCGCGGCAGCGCCGCAGCCTGTTCACGCGCCTGCGCCAAACCCTGCTCCAGGCCGGCCACATAGCGCTCAGTCTTTTCATGGGCGCCGACCATGGCGCCGAGTCTGCGAATGTAACTGCAGATGCCCGGCACAGTACGATGGTTGCTGATCCACACCTCAATTCCCTGTTTGATCAGCGCTTGGGCAATATCCGCCTGGATATCCGAGAAACCAACGACAAAATCAGGTTTCAGCGCCAGGATGCGATCAATCTTTGCGGCAATAAATGCGGAAACTTTCGGCTTCTCCTTGCGCGCCTGGGGCGGGCGCACGGTGAAGCCGCTGATACCGACGATACGATGTTGCTCACCAATGGCGTACAACACCTCCGTCGGCTCTTCGGTGAGACAAACTATGCGCTGTGGATAGGCGTCGCTCATGGCGACATCGTACCCTGTGGCGGGATATTTAGTCCCCGCGCGACATCTTGCCCAATGCGGATTGGGACTCGGATCCCAATTCCCGCAGCAGCGCGGCCTTCAAATGTTTACGCACGGCGCGGCGCAATGAGCGGGCTTGCCGGTGGTCCGGCTGGCCATCCAGCACGATGAGCAACTGATCCACCAGACCGCGCAACTTGAGGTTGGTGTCACGGGCGGTCTGGTAATCCGTGGCCTTGAGATTCAAGTGATCCAGCGTTTCCCGGATCCGAACCGTCAGCGCCTGCCCCATGCCGCCGCTATCCGTGGCGAAGGGTTCCAGTTTCAAATACCGCCGCAGCAGCCGCACCAGTCCCTGGTTGTCGGCGATGTAAATACCGGTAAAGTCGCTCCACAGGGACATCACATCCCGCAACATGGCCACGGCAGCGTGGGCCTGACCCTTGGCATGACTGGATTGCAGATCCGGCAGCACGGTCTGCTCCAGCACTTCAGCGATTCGCTGCAACACGGTTTGTGGTTTCAGGACGATCATGGCTCAGAACCGCAGCATCTCCGCAATCTCCATAAGAATTGGCCGGAACATATTTTGCTCCAACGCCATGAGCCGGAGGTCGCGTACATTGCCGCGTTCCAGCCCATGCATGCCCTGGATGAGAATACAGGCCATATGAATGTTGCCCAGCACCTCCCAAAAAAACACCCGCTTGGAGTTGACGCGGGTGCCGCTATATTTTTCGTACAGCGCATAATACTCATCCCGTGGCAGCAGGCCGGTGATCAGATTCGGATCGGCGCCACGCCAGCAGCGCAACGCCGTCCAGGCCAGATCGCAATAGGGATCATTGATGGTGGCGATCTCCCAATCCAGCAACGCTTTGATCTGGTTATCAGCCCAGATGAAATTGCTCAGGCGATAGTCGCCGTGGCACAGCGCCAGCTTGTGCGGCTTGGGTTTGTTCTTTTTACACCAGAGCAGAGCCTCGCGCAGGATGGGTTCGGAGCGAATCGTCAATTCATTCACCACCCGCTCCCAGCGCTCAATCTCCCGCTGCGCGGGATCGAGAGTGTTCGGATCGGCGTCGCCCAACATGAACCCCAGACCCGCCCGTTGCCAATCCAGCCGATGAACCCGGGCATAAACTTCCATAAACCGGTCCGCGATGCGGTGCCGCTGCTGCTGATCTTCCACACCAGCGCCCCAGGAAATGGGCACGTCGCCCAGGACGCGACCCACGAGCATGAACGGTCGG
>JAYUHG010000174.1:0-4420 GCA_043767195.1 Gammaproteobacteria bacterium
CCGGACTGACGCACCAGTTCCGCAACCAATGATCTTTGTTCCGCTGGCAGTGTTGCACTGGCGTGTTGCCACCAGTAGTCGAGAGCGTTTTGCCAGGGATTGGGCTCTGGGCCGGCGCCGGGAGCGCCGGAGAAACCTAACATATGCAATGCCTCCAGATATTGACGCTGTAGTGCCGCCCAGTCAGTTACATTAAATGGAGTGTCGCCCTGTCCCACTCAGCGTTCCAGGTATTCGTATGCCTCAGTGGTGAGAAAATCCGGCAACAACTCGCTGGCGATCATGCGCTCCAGGATTTGCGCCGCCAGCGCATATTTGCGCGCGGCAAAATGCGCCTCGCCAAATTGCAGACGGATGCCCGCCAGTTCGTGGGCGATGAGTTCGCGTACGCTGTCCACGGTGATCTTGCGTCCATCCTCAAGTTTGCCACCTGGGAAATGACACCATTGCCATAACTGCGCCCGGGCGATTTCCGCCGTGGCCGCGTCTTCCATCAGGTTATACAAAGGTACCGCACCCTGGCCGCTGAGCCACGATTCCGTATAACGCAACGCGGCGCTGACATTTTCCATCAGACCGCGGCTGGTGATAGCACCCGCGGGGACCTGCAGCAGGTCGTCGCGGGTAATCTTGAGGCCATCCAGTTGCCGGTCAATCTGGTTGGGGCCCGGCATGTGTTGATCGAATACCTCCGCGCACAGCGGCACCAGGGACGGGTGACTGACCCAGGAGCCATCATGGCCGTTACTCGCCTCGCGTTCCTTGTCCTTGCGCACCTTGAGCATGGCCAGCTCGTTGGCCGCCGTATCATTCTTGATGGGGATCTGCGCCGCCATGCCACCGATGGCATGGGCGCCGCGCCGGTGGCAGGTCTGGATCAGCAATAGCGAGTAGGACTCCATGGAGTGTGTCGCCATGGATATCTGACTCCGATCCGGCAACACAAACCGCGGATGGCGGCGGAAACATTTGATCAGGCTGAAGATGAAATCCCAGCGGCCACAATTGAGTCCGACTATGTGCTCACGCAACTCATACAGGATTTCATCCATCTCGAACGCGGCCAGGATGGTCTCTATCAGCACCGTGGCGCGAATAGTGCCGCGCGGAATACCAAGTGACTGCTGGGCATGGATGAATACATCATTCCAGAGCCGTGCCTCCAGATAGGACTGCATCTTGGGCAGATAGAAATACGGCCCATGCCCCTTGGCTTTCAGGGCGTGGGCATTGTGGAAAATGTACAGACCAAAATCCCACAACGCCGCCGGCACCGATACCCCATCCACCTGCACATGGGACTCGACCATATGCCAGCCTCGGGGCCGCACCATCAACACAGCGATTTCGGGATTCAGCCGGTATTCCTTGCCGTTGGCCGCGGTCCACTGAATTGTCCCGGCCACGGCATCGCGTACGTTCACCTGACCGTCCATCATCATCTGCCAGGTTGGGGACGAGGCATCCTCAAAGTCCGCCATGAACACGCGCGCACCGGAATTGAGGCCGTTGATAATCATTTTGCGATCCACCGGGCCGGTGATCTCCACACGGCGGTCAAGCAGTGGCGCTGGAATCGGCGCGACTTTCCAGTCGCCACTGCGCACTGCCGCAGTCTCTGGCAGAAAGTCCGGCAATTCCCCGGCATCCAGACGCTGCTGGCGCGCCACACGCCTGGCCAGCAACTCTTCCACGCGCGGCGTAAAGCGGCGGATCAGGTCTGCGACAAAGGCAAGCGCATCCTGGGTCAGGATGGTCTGGTAGGCCGGGGTGATGACAGCGCTGATCACCAGGCCGGAGTCCGGCCGGGACTTGGGTGCGGTCTGGAGGGTCATTGGGCGTGAATTATAACCGGCGCGCCGTTTTCATGCCCCGAAAAAAAGCCCGCAGCACCTGAAATCGGTGATACGGGCTTCGTTCCCGGACAGTCAACCGGGCCTACCGGATCCGAGTCGGATCAGGCGGCTTTCTTGCCGGTAGCACGACGCGCGGGCTTGGCGGCGGCACGCGACTTCGCTGCACGCTGCGTGTCCAACTGCGTCACATTGAGGCTATGCTGAATCCATGTGTTCAGCTCGTCACGGGTCTGCGTCACCACTTCAGCGGCGGCGCGGGAGAGTTCGAGCCAACGGTTACCCATGGCGCCGGCTAACGCGGACTGCGCGGCAACCAGACCTGAGTAATTCCCGGTGTCGGACAACAGGCGCGCCTGCTCCAGATTGCCTTCGATACCGAGGGTGGCGGCGGACACCTGCAGTTCAGCAAAGCGCTTGATCGTGCGGGTATGGATGGCGCCCAGATCTTCGATGGATTTCAGGGGTAGCTTGGTGGGGGTGGTAAACGTCTCAAAGAATTTAGTGTTCATGTAAACCTCCTGGCTAGATAGCCGTTGTGCACTGCAACATTGTTGCGGTGCACAATAAACCATGCCATGGGACCTGTCAACACTGGCTGTAAATTGTTGTGTTACATCAATTTCATAATTAAATTCAATCGCTTACATCATTAGAAGACTTATTTTAGGCCACCACCACGCTGGGCAACCAGATTCTCAACAACGGTCGGGTCGGCCAGGGTGCTGGTATCACCCAGGTTCTCCAGCTCGTTGGCGGCAATCTTGCGCAAGATACGGCGCATGATCTTGCCGGAGCGTGTCTTTGGCAGACCCGGCGCCCACTGGATCACATCCGGCGTCGCGATGGGGCCGATGACCTTGCGCACGTGCTGAATCAAGTCTTTGCGCAGTTCCTCGGAGGGCCGGGTACCGGACATCAGGGTGACGTAGGCATAGATGCCCTGCCCCTTGATGTCGTGGGGATAGCCAACGACGGCGGCCTCCGCCACCTCTGGATGCAGCACCAACGCGCTTTCCACCTCGGCGGTGCCGAGACGATGACCCGACACATTGATCACGTCGTCAATGCGACCAGTGATCCAGTAATAACCGTCGGCATCCCTGCGCGCGCCATCACCAGTGAAGTACTTGCCCGGAAACATTTTGAAATAGGTATCCACGAAGCGCTGGTGGTCCCCGTATAGGGTGCGCATTTGCCCCGGCCAGGGCCGCTTGATGCACAACGCCCCTTGCGCCTCGCCGTCAAGTTCATTGCCCTTGTCATCCACAATGCATGGTTCGACACCGAAGAACGGCAAAGTGGCCGAACCCGGTTTCAGATCAGTGGCCCCGGGTAAAGCACTGATCAGAATGCCGCCGGTTTCCGTCTGCCACCAGGTATCTACGATGGGGCAACGGCTTTCACCGACCACACGGTGATACCACTCCCAGGCCTCCGGGTTGATTGGCTCACCCACGGAGCCGAGGATGCGCAAGCTGCTGCGCTTGTGCCGCTTCACCCAGGTGTCACCCATGCCCATCAAGGCTCGCAATGCCGTGGGTGCGGTGTAGAAAATATTCACCTGGTGTTTGTCCACCACTTGCCAGAATCGTCCTGCATCGGGATAGGTGGGCACACCTTCAAACATTAAAGTCGTAGCGCCGTTACACAGCGGGCCATAGAGGATGTAGCTGTGTCCGGTGACCCAGCCCACATCCGCCGTGCACCAGTAGATATCGCCATCGTGATAATCGAAAACATACCGGTGGGTGATGGCCGCGTGCAACAAATAGCCGGCGGTGGTGTGCAATACGCCCTTTGGCTTGCCGGTGGAACCGGAGGTATAAAGAATGAACAGTGGGTCCTCCGCATCCATTTCCTCCGCCGGGCATTGAGCGGAGGCCGCCTGCATTGCCTCATGAAACCACACGTCCCGATCCGGGAACCAATCCACCGGCCCACCGGTGCGCCGCACCACCACGACAGTGTGTACACCGGGGCATTGGTCCACGGCTTTATCCGTGTTGGTTTTCAGCGGCGTCTTGCGACCACCGCGCACGGTTTCATCGGCGGTAACAATGACCTTGCAGTCGGAATCAATAACCCGGTCTTTCAGCGCCTCCGGTGAAAACCCGCCAAATACCACCGAATGCACGGCACCGATGCGGGTACAGGCCAGCATGGCAATGGCCGCCTCCGGGATCATGGGCATGTAAATGGAAACCCGATCACCTTTGCCGACGCCGCGGGATTTGAGCACATTGGCGAATCGGCACACGCTTTCGTGCAATTCCCGGTAGGTAATGCGACGGGATACCGCCGAATCGTCCGCCTCCCAGATAATCGCCGTCTGCTCGGCGCGCTGGGCCAGGTGCCGGTCCAGGCAATTGAACGACACATTCAGACGCGCGCCTTCAAACCAGCGGATGCGCGCATCGGTATAGTTCCAATCCTGCACCCGGTCCCATTTGCGGAACCAGGTGATGAACTTATCCGCCTGGGCGGCCCAAAACCCATCCGGATCCCGCACCGATTCCGCATACAGGGCAAGATAATCCGCGCGCCGGATATGGGCCCGTGCCACC
>JAYUHG010000175.1:0-1830 GCA_043767195.1 Gammaproteobacteria bacterium
ATCGTGGCGGTCTTGCACAAGGTCGCGCACATATCCACGACATTGTTCAGCTGACGGATATTACCGGGCCAGGGCGCGGTCACCAGGACTTCCAATGCGTCCGGGGAAAAATGTTTCTGCGCACCGCCATTGCGCCGGAAAAATTGCTCCAGAAACTGAGTTACCAGCAAAGGGATATCTTCGCGCCGCTCGGCCAGCGTTGGCATATCAAGCGGCACGACGCGCAGCCGGTAAAACAGGTCTTCGCGGAATTGCTGCTCCCGCACCAGATGCTCAAGATCCCGATGCGTGGCGGAGATAATGCGCACATTCACCGGGTAATTCTTCACGGAGCCCACGGGGCGCACGGTGAAATCCTGCAACACGCGCAGCAACTTGGCCTGCAAGGCTAACGGCATGTCACCAATTTCATCCAGAAACAGTGTGCCGCCATCGGCGGCCTTGAATAAGCCCTCGTGCCGCACATGAGCGCCGGTAAACGCGCCCTTTTCATGTCCGAACAATTCGGACTCCAGCAATTGCTCGGGTATGGCGCCACAGTTGACCGCAACGAATGGGTATTCACGCCGCGATCCGGCAAGATGGATGGCCTTGGCAATCATCTCCTTGCCCGTGCCCGTGGCACCGGCAATCAACACGGTAACATCTGTCTCAGCCACCAACTCGGCGCGCTGCAGAAGTTGCGCCATGCACGGGCTTTGATAGGTCAGCATATTGGCAAATACTCGCCGCACCTTGTCGCGCTCACCACCCAGGCGCAGCACCTTTTGCACAACCGAGAGCAATTCCTTTTCATCTGCCGGCTTGGTCAGAAATGCCGATGATCCCAGGTGCGTGGCGCGCACCGCATCGGGGATTTGCGCCCGGCCACTGAGCAGAATGACCGGCAACAGCGGATTGTCCTGATGCACTTCAGTAAGCAGATCAATGCCACTCATGGCACCCATGATCAGGTCGGTAATGATAAGGTCGGGCTTGGTGTGGGCGATTTGGGTTAGAGCGTCGGGACCGGACTCGGCTGTATCCACGCCCAGGCCTGCGCGCCGTAACCAGACGCTGAGCAGATCGCGAATCTCGGCATCGTCATCCACCACCAGGATGCGATATTGACTGCCAGTGGAACCGGTTGCGGCGTCGTTCTGGGCGTTCATTCCACGGTCACCGACTTGGCCAGGTTGCGAGGTTGATCAATATCAGCTCCCTTCAGCACGGCTACATAGTAGGCCAATAATTGCAGCGGCACAGTATAGACAATTGGCGCCAGAACATCGTGGGTGGACGGCAAACGCAGCACATGCATACCCGGCGCGCCATCCAGATTACAGTCCTGATCCGCAAACACATACAACTCACCGCCACGCGCCCGCACTTCCTGCAGATTGGAGAGCAACTTGTCCAACAGGGCATTGTTCGGCGCCACGGCAATCACCGGCATGTCTTCATCCACCAGCGCCAGCGGACCATGTTTCAATTCCCCGGCGGGATAAGCCTCGGCGTGGATATACGAGATCTCCTTCAGCTTCAGTGCGCCCTCCATGGCCACCGGCAGCATGGCGCCGCGACCGAGAAATAATGCATGGTGTTTTTGCGCAAAGGCACCGGCCAGGGTTTCCAGATGGGTTTTCAATCCCAGCACCTGTTCAATCTTCGCCGGCAATGCCGCCAACTGCGCAACCAATTCCGTGAGCAGTGCGCCATCCATGCCTCGCTCCCGCCCCATAATCAGTGCCAGCAACAACAACACCGTCAATTGGGTGGTAAACGCCTTGGTGGACGCCACACCGATTTCGCGACCGGCTCGGGTCAGCAAGGTGAAGTCCGCGGCGCGGG
>JAYUHG010000176.1:0-1830 GCA_043767195.1 Gammaproteobacteria bacterium
CGGTGGGATTCCCGGCGCGGGATCTGTGGCCGGACGCCGAACCCGGCACTGAAGTGTGCGTAGACCTGTGGGAAAGCTACCTGGAGCCGGTCACATGAGCCATGATCACCCCGATGACCACAGCGATGTGGCACTGCGTGCCCGCGCCATTGAATCCCTGTTGATCGAAAAAGGGTATCTGACCACCGCCGCCATTGACCGCCTGGTGTCCGCCTATGAAAACGACATCGGACCCATGCTGGGAGCGAAGGTCGTGGCCCATGCCTGGGTGGATGCGGCGTTCAAACAACGCCTGCTGGCCGATGGCACCCAGGCCATGCGCGAATTGGGTATCGGTGGTTTCTCCGGTGAGAACATGGTGGTGGTGGAGAATACGCCCGAGGTGCATAACGTGGTGGTGTGTACCCTGTGTTCCTGTTACCCCTGGTCGGTGCTGGGTTTGCCGCCCACCTGGTACAAGAGTCCCGAGTACAGGGCGCGGGTGGTGCGCGAACCCCGGGCGGTGTTGAAGGAATTCGGTGTGGAGCTGCCGGCGACGAAAAATGTGCGCGTGTGGGATTCCAGCGCCGAGATCCGTTATTTGGTGCTGCCTGAGCGACCGATCGGTACGGACAAACTTGGGGAAAACGAATTGGCCGGGCTGGTCACTCGCGAGGCCATGATCGGCACCGGCCTACCCAGATGACCGTAATTAACATGACGGATTCCACGACACCCTCAGATCATCTCAGCGCCGACGCGCCGCGCCGCAACGGGGAACTGGTATTCGAGGAGCCCTGGCAAAGTCGCGCCTTCGGCATCGTGCTGGCGCTGGCGGAAAACAAGACCTGCGATTACGAGGAATTCCGGCAACGACTCATAGCAACCATAGGTCATTGGGACAAAAAAAACGCCGCCACACCCGGGGACGTGTATCACTATTATGAACACTGGCTGGCGTCGTTGGAACGCCTGGTTACGGAACGCGGACTTCTGAGTGAGGATGAAATTCGCCGTCGCACGGAACTACTACACGACGAAGATCAGCATTAGTCAGCAAGAAACCCCAGAGTAGCGCGCAAAAATTCCACCGGTCGCTCGATCATGGCCCAGTGTCCGCAGCGTGGTATGAAATGGCCCGATGCATTTTCAATCAATTCCACCAGCCTGAAACCGCTGCTTAACGGCACCACCTTGTCGTCCTTGCCGTTCACCACCAGGGTGCGTTGCTTGATGCGCTGGATGTATTCCTCCGGATAATAGAAGCCGCCCTGATCACGCTGCCATTGCATGATCGCCCCATAGGCGGCTCTGGTATCCGGTCGGGATGAGAGCCGGTGCCGGTACTCAATCAGGGCTTGATCAGGCACAAAATCTGGATGCGTCAACGCGCGCACGATGCGCTCCATACCCGGCACGGTGAAGTCATAGTTGAGAATGGATTTCAATGAATCGCTGATGGGGGCGCGGATGCCGGCGCTGCCCATGAGCACGAGTTTTTCCACCAGGTCCGGTCGCTCAACGGCCACGCCCATGGCGGTGAACCCGCCCATGGAATTACCGATGATGGCTGTCTTGCGCATATTCAATGCGTCCAGCAGCCCGATGATGTGATCCACCCGTGACTGTTGGGAGTAAACATATCCGACCGGGTCGGGCTGCCCGGTAAAACCGAAACCCACCATGTCCACGGCATATACCTGGTGACTGCGGGCTAACTCCGGCAGACACTCACGCCAGTTACCCCAACTGTCCGCGCCGGCGCCGCCGCCATGCAGCAGGATCAACGGGGTTCCACTGCCGGCGACGTAGAAATGGGTATCAATCGCTCCCGCGCGCACGTGGCAGCTT
>JAYUHG010000177.1:0-1828 GCA_043767195.1 Gammaproteobacteria bacterium
CTGAACGGCGCTTGGCAACAGATACAAACACTAAATTCGCAAAGTTGGGACTATGAGCACTAAAATTCGTGGGGATCACTCAGGGTCAGAGTTGTTGAATTCCCGCAAAGATGTACGATTCCGACGCAGATTGTTCCACCCGAGGAAAGGCTAATTGTTGTTCAGACGCGGGATTTCGGCATAGCTACTAGGCGTGGCGGACTCGACAGTGAAAACAACATCTGCGACAAATTGCTGAATTCGAGGCCAGCTAGTGGTGGTAATTACAACGATTGCTATCATCCGGCTGCTGAGTTCCTGCTGGTACTTAAGGTTTTGATCGGTGGTAACCAAAACCTGGAATCCCTCACGATCCGCTTGGAGTAGTAGGTCACCATTTGTAAGCGCATCCCATCCCAATTCGAAGGTCGTAACGACTTCGTGAGCGCTCAGATATTTCCGCAGGGGTACGGGCGTACCCTGATCAAAAAGAACGCGCACTCATGCAACTTCCAGGGATCGCGCGGCGTGTTCCAGGACCGTTCGGGCTTGCTGTATCGCAACGCCTGGAAACCATTCCAGGAACTCGGAAAGTTGTGCCCCATCCTCAAGGTTTTCGAAGAGTGCAGCCACCGGGACCCGGGTACCACGGAATACCCAAGTGCCACTTACGCGCTGTGGGTCGCGTTCAACGGCTGGGCAGGAAGACCAGTCAATCATGTATAGATGCTACGCCTCAAGACCAAGCACTTCAATGTTGTAACCAGCAAGATTATGGAAAAACGCATAGTCCTCATGGGACTTTTGGGGGGATTATAGTCGAGGCCGGAGCGGAGAGTCCGCATTTTCAGATTTCAATAAATCCGCCCCTGTGATTTACTGCCCTTGCTTCTTTCCGAGCGAGAAAACCCACAAGGAATACTGCCATGACCCACCCCGGCGCCAAAAAATACCCTCACTTGTTCTCGCCCTTACAGATCGGCAGCGTAACCGTCCGCAACCGCATCATGCAGTCGGCCCACGCCAAGGGCTGGCACAAGAAGGAAGGTCTGACCAATAACCGTGATCGGTTTTACGCCGAGGCCCGGGCCCGTGGCGGCGCTGGCCTGGTAATTACCGGCAACCGGCTGGTGCATCCGACTTCCAATACCTTCACCCGCGGTTTTTCCTATGGCTACCGCCCGGAGATGGTGGAGCGGGATCGGGCCATGACCGATGCGGTGCATGCCTATGGTTGCCGCATTTTTGCGCAACTGAATCACTTTGGGCTGAATGGTTCCACCGGGTCCATGGATGATTATCGGGTGTTGTGGTCGGCTTCGGCGGTGCGGTCCGTGGCGTTGAATGAGATCTCCAAGGCCATGGAGCGCGGTGATATGGATCAGGTGCGGGATGGCTGGGCGTTGTCGGCCTGGCATGCGCAGGAAGCGGGGTTTGATGGGGTGGAGGTGCATCTGGCTCACAGCTATCTGCTGCACCAGTTTATTTCGCCGCTCTATAACCATCGCACGGACGAATACGGCGGCAGTCTGGAGAACCGGCTGCGTTATCCCATTGAAGTGATCCGGGCGGTGCGGGATCGGGTGGGGCCGAAGCATGTGGTGGGCATTCGTCTGACACTGGATGAAATGGTGCCCGGCGGCATGGAGATTGACGACTGGATTGAAGTGGCGCAGAAGATTCATGCCGCCACGGACATTGATTATGTGATGACCACCGCCGGCGTGTATCACTCGGTGTCCTACATCATGCCGCCGACCGATGTGCCGGACGGCTGGTTGATCGCCCGGGCGCAGAAACTTCGTCAGGCCCTGGGTGGCTTGCCGGTGTTCGTGGTGGGCGGGATCAA
>JAYUHG010000178.1:0-4411 GCA_043767195.1 Gammaproteobacteria bacterium
CCAGAGCGGAAACGCAACGGCCTGCAACGTGAGGTCAAGCAATGTCACCCAAATTCCGGATATCAACAGCAAGGCGAGAATACGCAGCTCCGAAGACACACTGCGCCCTAATACCGCCATGGTGCCGGATACCAGAGTCAACAAGATCAGGAACATCAGCGCTATGCAGGTCGCGGTCACGACACTGTTTCCGGCGGCAATAAGTGGACATAGTGCCAGCAACCCCACTGGTGGCAATTGCCAATCACGATCGGCCTGACATTCGATCATGGCAACGCGCTGAGCAAGCGCTGGTGAATGCCGCCAAATCCGCCATTACTCATAATCACAACATGATCACCCGCACGGCAGAGGGTGAGCAACCGGGCGATGATCCCGTCAACGGTGTCCATGATTTCGCAGGGTGTGTCACTACCAGCGAGGGCGCCATCCAGGTCCCAGGCCAGATTTGGCGGGCGTAAAATTAAAGCTTGGTCAGCGGCCTGAAATGATGGCGCCAGCTCCCCGGCATGTACACCCAGCTTCATGGTATTTGAGCGCGGCTCCATGACCGCAATGATGCGGGCGCTGCCCAAATTGTTCCGCAGTGCTTCCAGGGTGGCGCGGATGGCTGTGGGATGGTGGGCGAAATCGTCATATACCGTGATACCGCTTTGGCTGCCGATGCGCTGAAGACGCCGCTGTACGCCACGAAATTGACCCAGCGCGGCGCTGGAAGCCGCAGGCTCCACTCCCAGGTGATGGGCAGCAGCCATGGCTGCAACAGCATTCCAGGCATTGTGCTGGCCAAGCAGTTCCCAGGACACGTCTATTTCGCCGCTGCCCGCCGGCTGAATGGTGAAACACGAATAATCCGCGTTGGCTCGCGGGATGTGCCACTGGGCGTCCTGAGTGCCAAAACGCTGCACCTGTGACCAACAACCCATGTCCAGTACCTTGAAAACCTCAGGATCCGCCCCATTACAGACTATCCTTCCTGACGGAGGGACAGTTCGTACCAAATAATGGAATTCGCGTCTTATAGATGCAAGATCGGCGAAGATGTCTGCATGATCGAACTCAATATTGTTAATAATCAGCGTCCTGGGGCGATAGTGTAAAAATTTTGCCCGTTTGTCGAAAAAAGCGCAGTCGTATTCATCGGCCTCGATTACAAATCCGTCACCACTGCCCAAGCGTGCGGAAATACCAAAATTCTGGGGCACGGCGCCAATGAGAAACCCCGGCTTGCGCCCCGCGAAATCAAGCATCCAGGCCAACATGGAACTGGTGGTGGACTTGCCGTGGGTGCCTGCCACGGCCAGCACATGCCGGCCCTTGAGGACTTCTTCATGCAGCCACTGTGGCCCGGACACATAGGGCAGCCCCACCTCCAGCACATATTCCACGCAGGGATTGCCGCGGGACAGGGCATTGCCAATGACCACCAGGTCCGGTCGCTCATCAAAATTTGACGCTGCATACCCTTCCAGCACCCGGATCCCGGCCTGCTGCAATTGCAGACTCATGGGTGGATAGGTGTTGGCGTCGGTGCCGGACACGGTATGACCCAGTTCCCGGGCCAGCAGCGCCAAACCTCCCATAAACGTCCCGCACACCCCCAGCACATGAATATTCACGACGCCACCTCCGGTACTACGAACCCCGTGACGGCGGTGCTGATAGCCACATAAGCAATGGCCACCAAGACGCCCGCGGGAAACACTATGGACAACGAGTGGCGCAGGATATTCCCCAGCACCAACACGTTCCATACATACATCACGACTACCAGCAACGAAGCCGGTGCCGAAAGCGGCGATCCCGGGATGCCTGTGGTGAGCAGGAATGGCGGGATTACCGCCAGTGTAAATAACGCACCCACCCCGGCCATGGCGGTCAATGTCTGCAAGCAACGGTTGGGAAAATTACGCAGCCACAACACCAGCCAGACAAATGCCGGCAGTATGGCCGCATCTACCACGGTAATTTTGATAGCCGTGCGCCACTCTCCCACGACGATGGTGAGCAGCCCTGTAGCGACAACGTAGATGATGAAGGTCAGCACAAACAACGGGGGGGAGGCGGGCATATCCTGGGGTCCGCGCCGGCCTGTGGCCAAGTCCAGAAATAAACCTGCTAATGACGCAACCGCGGGGCGTTTCACCCACTGATTCCTACGACAAACGTGAAACAGGCCGGTATGGACAAACTTGCGTTAGGTCCATCCACAAGTCCCGGGAGTGGCGGCAATTGTTGTACTGCTTAGCGAAAGCAACAATGGTTCCAGTTCGCCCAGAGCGCGCCGATAGACGTCACGCTTGAAGTCCACCACTTCCGAAGCCGGGCTCCAGAAATCAGTCCAGCGCCAGTGATCGAATTCCGGCTTACGGCTGGCATCCAGCCGCACATAACGCTCGTCGGCGATGAGCCGCAACAGGTACCACACCTGCTTCTGGCCGATACACAGAGGCTGTCGGCCCGTGCGCACGAACCGCTCCGGCAGGTCATAGCGCAGCCAGCCCTGGGTGAAGCCCAGTATTTCCACATGCTCGGGCAATAACCCGACTTCTTCACCTAATTCCCGGTACATGGCCGATTGCACTTCTTCGTTGGGGCGAATGCCGCCCTGGGGAAACTGCCACGCATCCATGCCCGAGCGCTTGCCCCAGAACAATTGTCCGGCGGCATTGCTGATGACAATACCCACATTGGCCCGGTAGCCATCCCAGTCAATGATGGAGCCGCGCTGCAACATCCGCCCGCGCTGTCCGTTTCGACGCCGTAACAAGGTCATGACGCCAGCGACTAGCCGCCAAACAAATGCTTGATGGCGTCCCGCTCCTCTTCCAGTTCACGGCGCGTGGCATCCATACGTTCGCGACTGAAGGGGTTTAATTCCAGACCGGACACGACTTCATATTTCCCGCCTTTGCAGGTCACCGGGTATGAATACACCAGACCTTTGGCAATGCCATAGGAACCATCCGACGGAATGGCCATACTGGCCCAGTCCCCGGCGCGGGTGCCCAGCACCCAGTCGCGCATATGTTCCAGCGCGGCGTTGGCCGCGGAGGCGGCACTGGATGCGCCGCGGGCCGCGATAACCTCGGCCCCGCGCTTGGCAACGCGCGCAATGTATTCCTGCTGATACCACGCCGAATCCACCTGTTGCAGCGCCGGCTTGCCGGAGACGGTGGCATGGTGCAGATCCGGAAATTGAGTGGTGGAATGATTGCCCCAGATACAAACCTGACGCACATCCGCCACCGGCACATTGGTCTTCGCCGCCAGCAAAGCCACGGCACGATTGTGATCCAGCCGTGTCATGGCGGTGATTTGGCGCGGATCCAGGTCCGGCGCATTGCGACTGGTGATTAGCGCATTGGTATTGGCCGGATTGCCGACCACGATGACCCGCACAGCGCGCGACGCATGGTCGTTCAACGCCTTGCCCTGTACGCGGAAAATCTCCGCGTTGCCGAGCAGCAGATCACTGCGCTCCATGCCCGGTCCACGGGGTTTGGCGCCCACCAGGAACGCGAAATCCGCGTCCTTGAACGCCACGTCAGCCTGATCGCTGATGGACACATCCACCAGGGTATGGAACGCGCAGTCTCCCAGTTCCATGACCACGCCCTGCAAGGATTTCAATGCTGGCGTGACCTCCAGCAATTGCAATTTGACCGGCTGATCCGGACCGAGAAAATCCCCCGCGGCCAAACGAAACAACAGTGCGTATCCAATCTGGCCTGCGGCGCCGGTGACGGCAATGCGAACTGGCTTTTTCATGTGCGTTCTTCCTGGATTGATTGCGGATTGCCCCGGTTTGGCAGGGGTAGGTTTCAATCTTAAAATTGTTACTCAAGCCGAAGGATACAGGTGTCCCGGAAGACCCCGCAAGAAGGTACGCAAAAATGCCGCGGGTTCCGCCCCCGAAAATCCTGAAAGAGGTATCAACATGCCGGGCATTAACTTAGAATTGCACTCCCTCCGCGCGGAGCCAGCGGCAACGCGGAACCCGGCTGGTGGCGGCCACCATCGGCCTTGATGTGTAATCAGGTTCGAACCAAATGAGTGAACCCAAACCATCATTTCTGTACAGCGGAAACGCGGCCTACCTGGAGGAATTGTACGAGCAGTTCCTCGCGGATCCCGCGCGGGTGGCACCAGAGTGGCACAGCTATTTCACCGACATGGCCGCCGGTTCAGCGCGACGCGATATCTCTCATGCCCCGATCCTGCGGGAACTGGGTAACCTCGGACGCCGTTCGCGCCAGAACACAGCCGTAGCCACCGATGCCTCCTCATTTCAAAAACAGGTATCGGTGCTGCAACTAATCAACGCCTATCGTTTCCGCGGCCATCAACAGGCGGACCTGGACCCCTTGAAACAACACCAGCGCCCGGTGGTACCGGAACTGGATCCGGC
>JAYUHG010000179.1:0-1828 GCA_043767195.1 Gammaproteobacteria bacterium
CCGGAACTTGCAGGGACGCGGGAAGGGATCGCTGTTGACGATCACGAAACCCTGAACCGAGAGTCATACTGATGGAGCACCTGGTCATTCCGAACGCAGTGACGGGTACACGGATGTACCCGGTAGAGTCGAGCCGGGAGCGGAGACCGAGGAATCTTTGTCTTGCCTTCAGACAAGATCCCTCGTCGCTGCGCTCCGTCGGGATGACACTAATGTACGCGATCAAGCCCTGGCTTGGTGGTGTCTGCATTCTGGCAACCATGGCATTGGCCCTGGTACTGCTACGCATCCTTCCCGCCGATCCCCTGATGCAAGCTGTGCCCTTCTCCCGCACCGTGCTGGCCGCCGACGGTACGCTCATGCGCATGACCCTGGCGGCGGATGGGCAGTACCGAGTGCGAACTCCGATAGATCAGATCGCGCCCAGCATTGTAGAAGCGATACTGTTGAAAGAGGACCGTTATTTCCACTGGCATCCCGGTGTGAATCCGCCGGCGCTGGTACGCGCCGCGTGGTCCACATACCGGGGCGGTTTCCGCCAGGGCGGATCCACCCTGACCATGCAACTGGCGCGGCGGCTGTACGGACTGAACACGCGCCACATCCCGGGCAAGCTGAAACAAATCGCCCTGGCGCTGTGGATTGAAATACGCCACGACAAGCAGGAAATTCTGGAGGCCTATCTCAATCTGGCGCCCATGGGCGGCAACATCGAGGGTGTGGCCGCCGGTGCGCGCATCTATTTCGGCAAGAGCGCGGCGCAGTTATCGGTGGCGGAAAGTCTGGCGCTGGCAGTGTTGCCGCAGAAACCTTCCCTGCGATCTGATTTTGGCGCGGACCTGCAATTGGCGCGGCAACAACTGGCCGAGCGCTGGCGCGAATTGCACCCGCATTCCGAGTCAACGGAATTGAACGTCACCTTGCCCGTGGCCGCGCGAGAACGCGGGCAATTGCCGTTCCTGGCGCCCCATGTCACGGATCAACTATTGTCGGAATCTGGCGACGCCACCACTCTGGACACCAGCATAGATTTGCGCCTGCAAGGCCTGCTGGAACTGATGCTGCGCCAGTATGTGGATGAGCGGCGCAGTGTGGGCGTGGTGAATGCCAGCGCCATGCTCGTGGATCGCCGCGATGTCAGTGTCAAGGCGCTGGTGGGATCCGCGGATTATTTTGATGCGGCCATTGAAGGTCAGGTCAATGGCGCGCTGGCAAAGCGTTCCCCAGGATCAACACTGAAACCATTTTTATATGGCTTGGCCATAGATCAGGGTCTGATCCACCCCATGTCCGTACTCAAGGATGCACCCACGGCCTTCGGTGCGTTTACTCCAGAGAATTTTGATGGCCGTTTTGCCGGACCGGTAGCCGCCCGGGATGCCCTGGTACGCAGCCGCAATGTGCCCGCCGTGTGGCTGGCGACGCAAGTGCAACAACCTTCATTGCACGGATTCTTGAAAAGCGCCGGTGTCTCGCGTCTGCGCTCCGAATCACACTATGGGCTTGCGCTTGCTCTTGGTGGCGGCGATCTGACCATGGAGGAACTCGCCGGCCTGTATGCCATGTTGGGAAATGGCGGTGTATTCAAGCCCCTGCGTTATCGTCAATCCGCCGCCGATCACGAAGGTGTGCAACTGCTGTCGGATGAGTCGGCATTCCTGGTGGTGGACATGTTGAAATCCGCACCGCGCCCAGACGGACTGCCCTCCGCCAGTCGTGGGCACAATTGGCGCACGGCCTGGAAGACCGGAACCTCCTGGGGTTTTCGTGACGCCTGGACCGCAGGACTCATCGGCGATTATGTACTGGTGATCTGGGTGGGAAATTT
>JAYUHG010000180.1:0-10469 GCA_043767195.1 Gammaproteobacteria bacterium
GTGGCCTTGTTGATCAGCACCACGGCGGCATCGCCGATGATCTGACGCTCATATCCTTCCGGTGGGGGCGGCAATTGTTCTTCCAGGTCTTGCGGCAGGGTGCGCTTGGCCAGGCCAGGCGGCAGGGATTCGCGCTTGGCCAGACCTGGAGGCAATGAATCGCGCTTCGCCAACCCTGGTGGCAGGCCCTTGTCTTTGCCGCCGTGTTTCCCCTTCTTGCCCTTATGATCTTTGCCACCAGTGTCTTCCTCATCTGCATCATCACTCTCGTCCGTAGCCTTGTCGGCAGGCATCTTGCCAAAATATTTCTCCACCAGTTGGCGTTCCAGTTCGGTAAATCCGGCATCCACGGCAGCGGCAATGGATTTCTCCGCAACTTCGCCGGCTTGGGCGCCAGGGACCAGCAGCGGTACCACCAGTGATACCAGTAACAGGGAGGTACGAATATTCATGGGCATAACCCTCAATGGAAAAGCAGCGTAATTCGGAAGGTCTTATTCGACCGGGACATAAATAAGGCCAATGCCAGCGCCATCAAATTTATTGTGACCCAATCCAGAGTCGGTGACCAAATGTGTTTGGGCTACGGGTGGCGCTCTTGTGTAGTTTTACTTGAATGTTTTCATTTTGTTCTCTATGCTGAAATTGAGATCATTATGAGAACAATTAATGCTCACCGGACGAGAAGATGATGTATTGAAGATCGTGGCGCGTCACATGGCGCGCCATGGCGCTGCGCCTACCCTGGCCGAAATTGCCACTGCACTGGGTCAGCGTTCTCGTGGCACGGTGCATCGCTATGTGAAGGGGTTGCTACAGAAGGGTTACTTGGTACGGGCCGGCAAAGGCTGGCGCGCATTGCGACCCAGCGGCACACAGTCACCCCAGTTCACGTTGGTGCCGTTGCAAGGCCGGCTGGTAAATGGCCGCGCACTGGAAGCCAGTTCCGGGCCGGCGGAAATAAATTTTGCCGAAATGTTGCTGGGGCCGGATCGTTTCGCGTTACAAGTCTCCGGGGATGCCATGCAGGACGCCGGGATCCGGGATGGCGACACCATTATCCTGCAGCGCACGGAACGGGCCGAAAGCGGCAAACTCGTGGTCGCCGTGCTGGACAATCAGGAGGCCATGCTGCGTTTGCTGCGCCGGCATGGTGATCGCGTCGAGCTGGTGCCCGCAAACCGGAGGCTCACATCACTTATCTATCCCGCGGATCGCGTTCGCATTCTTGGTGTTGTCGCCGGTCTGGTGCGCGTGTTTTGAGATAATTCGTCTATACTCGGCTACATAGGACGCAGCCGTGGACTCCCCAAAACGACTGGAATACTCAGAAGACCTGGTGGTCGAGCATCTCAAGACCCACCCGGACTTCTTTTGTGATCATCCCGCGCTGTTGCGCGACCTTTATATCCCCCACGAAGTTGGCGCCGGCGTCGCGTCGCTGATTGAGCGTCAGGTCTTACAGTTGCGTGGCCATTGCGCGCAACTGCAACAGAATATTGATCTGCGCCGTACTCGCGCCGGTCTCCAACATGCCCTGATGCAAAGTGTGCAATGCGCCACGCTCAAGGTCTTGCGCGCCAAGGACATGGACGCGGCTTACGCAACCGTAGCGCGTTGCCTGCGGCAGGACTACGCGGCGGATGAATTTCGCGTATTTGTATTCCGCGATGAGACACAAGCCGCCAGCGGCGATGGCATCCGCTTTCTGCCCCGATCCGCGAAACTGAAATATTTATTCATAGAGCTGTTGAATCGCAACAAGCCGCTGTGCGGCAGTCTGCAGGATGAACATATTCGACTGCTGTTCCAGGCCGCCGATGACCATGTCAACTCCACACTGGTGGTGCCCCTCCGACATCCGGAATGGGAGGGGCTGATCGCAGTGGGCAGCCGCGAGCATGGCCGTTACGGCCGGGGCTTTGAACTGGACATGATCCAGCATCTGCTGGCGGTGTTCGGTCTGCGCCTGGATGAGTTTATGCGGGCAGCGACTGTCTGACGCCATAGAGCCGGGAATAAAGCCCGTCCTGGGCCAGCAGTTCCTGATGGCTGCCGTGTTCGCTGATGGTGCCGGAGTCAAATACATACACCCGATCCGCCTGGCGAATGGCACTGAGCCGGTGCGCCACGATGATGGTGGTGCGACCGCGCAAGAAATCCGCCAGCGCCGTATGTAACCGGTATTCCGTCTCCGCATCCAGGGCGGATGTGGCTTCATCCAGAATCGCCACTTTGGGATCGGTCAGCAACATGCGCGCAATGGCCAGCCGTTGCCGTTGACCGCCGGATAACCTTACGCCGTCACGGCCCACCATTGTATCCAGCCCGCGCTCCATCTGCCGTACGATGGCAGCCAGTTGTGCGATCTCCAGGGCCTGCCATAGATCCACATCGGGTTTGGTTCGGCCCAGCAGCAAATTCTCGCGCACCGTGGCATTGAACAGCGCCGGGTGTTGCAGCACCGTAGCCACATGTTCGCGCACCACATCCAGTCCAATGCGCGTCAGCGGGACCCCGTCGTAATAAATCATCCCGGAACTGGGTGGATACAGGCCGATGAGCACGGAGGCTAGCGTGGACTTGCCGCCGCCGCTGGCGCCCACCAGGGCGATCTTCTGCCCTGGTTCAATATTCAGATTGATCCCGGTGAGGATGTCAGTTCCTTCCGCGTAGGCGAAATGCAGATCCTCAATGCGTATCCCGACGGTATTTTTCCCCGTGAACGGGTCCACCTCGTGCCGGTAGTCCGGCTCACGTTTTAAGGCGCAGAGTTCATTGATGCGCCCGAGCGCGGCATTGGCGGAGAAAAATGCGTACTGGATACTCAATAGTTCCTGCACCGGCCCCATCATGAACCAGAGGTAGCCAAAGACCGCGAACATCTGACCTATGGTCAGCCCCGCGAACAGCACCATGACCATGGACAGAGCGCGAAACACATCTACACCGATCATGAATACCAGGAAACTCACGCGCCCGGCCGCGTCATTGCGCCAGGCAAACTCCGCCCCATGTACGCGCACATCGCGGGCCAGATCTATGGCATGCAGCAAATAGTGACGTTCGCGGTTGCTGGCGCGGATCTGGTGAATCCCTTCCAGGGTTTCAGTGAGGGCATGTTGGAATGCCTCGAAGGCGGCGTTCTCGCGCTTTTTCATTTCCTTGACGCGCTTGCCTAGGGTGGTGGTGAAGTAAATCACCACCGGGTTGACCAACAGGATGAATAACGCCAGTTGCCAATGCAGCCAGAGCAACACGCCGGCGACGCCGATGATGCTGAGAAAGGCCACCAGCAGCTTGCTGATGGTGGGTCCGACGAAATGGTCAATGGTTTCAATGTCAGTGACCAGCCGGGACGCCGCGGCGCCGGAACCCAGTGATTCGTACTCCGCCATGGATACCCGTTCCAGGTGCAACAGCGCAGCGCGGCGCATGCGAAAGGTGACATCCTTTGAGATGCGGGTGAAGAAACGTGTCTGCGCCACGTTCAGCGCCAGGGTGCAAAAGCGCAGCAGGATGGTTATAAGCAACACGACGCTGATATAGGTCATTGGTACGTGCCAGGTCGCGGGTGTCACGGACTGAATGGCCGGTACCATGAAGGACGGATGATCCAGCAATACCTCATCCACCAGCGTGGCCGCCAGCAGTGGCACCGGTACCGCTGCCACGGTGGCAAACAGCGCCACGATATTGGCAATGATCAGATCATGCCGGTGTTCCCGCGCCACACCCAGCACGTAATCCCAGTCAAACTGGCGTGGTATGGCATTCTCGTCCGCATCCTGTGCGGGGTTGCTAGCGTTATTCATCAGTACCTCAAAGTCCTTGCCCTGTTCTATTCTGCCCGGGTCAGCAGCTCTTCCAGAGCGTATAGGGTTTTCTGCGGGAATTTGTCCTGCGGATAATAGCGCCCGATGATCTCCAGGGCCTGCGGGTAATGGGTTACATTCAAATAACGCAGCAGATAGCGCACATCATCGAGATCATGAAACTCCTCTCCGATGCGCATGGCCAGGCATTTCATGGCCAGCAGGTATTCCGGCTGGGCCACCATGATCCGCAAGTGGTCCAGCTCCAGCCAGCAGGTAAATTCCCCCGACTCGCTCAGGTAGGACTTGACGGCATCGTTCAGCCAGTCCGAACTCATGCCAGCGCTTTGGCCGACACGGGCGGCTGCCTCGCGCACCGGGCGGGTGGGCTTGAACCAGGCATCCACATCCCGGGTGGCGGGTCGCACAGCATGTACCAGGCACATTACCGCGCCGCCTACCAGAAACAGTTCCGCGGTCACGCCTTGGCCACGAAGATCGTCATTCAGCAAACCAAACAGCCGTTCTATATCCGCGCACGAGAGCATGAATTACACCCGGGCGCCGAGGGTGGCATCAATGAAGATATTGCGGCGCCGAAATGCCGGTGGAGAGTGCGTCAGCAAATGCAGGCGCAATGATTCCAGTGGCGTACCGAATACCGGCGCCGGCAGGGGCGGGACTGCTTTCACCCAGGAGGGCGGTATGACACCAGCACGATGGGCGGCAGTTTCGATGAGCGCGCACAAATAATTTTCCATGTAGGGATCCAGTCTCGCCGATGGGCGTGAGCCGGTGACCTTCAACAGCTCCGCGCCGGTCATCGGCGTCAGCAGATCATTGATTTCCGCCAGGGCAAATCGGCCCGACTCGCCGTTGAGATTGGCCACGCAGCGCAAGAACAGGGCGCGGCTGTCCGGCAGTACCTGGGCCAGGACGAAGCTGGACATATCCAATCCCGCGCTGCGGGCTAGGGACTGGATCTGGCGTTTTTGCGCCGTGGAAACACGGATCTGCAGTTGGGCAGTTTTGCCTGGGGTGGCCATGGGCGTAGTGTCTCGCTTCTCCATCTCAGCGTCAATACATATGTATTGACAATAAAAACAACGCTTCAGAGCAGCGGCAGATCCAGTTCGGGTACTTCCGCCAGCCAGGGCTGGGCCGGGGGCGCGGGTTGGGTCAGTTGTAGAAGCACATAGTAGTAACGGCGGATATTGCGTACGAAATGTACCGGCTCATAGCCGCGGGCATAACCGTATTGAGTCTGGCGATACCACTTTTCGTTGCTTAACAAGGGCAGGTGATTACGCACATGCAGCCAGTTGTCCGGGTCTTGTCCCTGGCGCTCGGATAATACCCGGGCATCCTCAAGATGCCCGAGCCCCACGTTGTATGCCGCCAGCGCCATCCAGGTGCGGTCTGGTTCCGGCACATGGTCCGGAATGCGTTGACGCAGGTCCTGAAAATAGCGCGCGCCGCCGCGCACACTTTGTTCCGCGTTCAGCCGGTCAGCGACTTTGAGGCGTTTGGCCGTGTCGTTGGTCAGCATCATCATGCCGCGTACACCGGTGGGCGAGGTGGCGTCCGCGACCCAGTGGGATTCCTGATAGGCGATGGCGGCCAGAAAGCGCCAATCCAATTTGGTATCGGCGGCGACGCGCTCGAATATCTCACGATATAGCGGCAGGCGTGTGCGCATCCGATCCAGAAAGGTGCGCGAATCCAGATAGTCGAAGGATTCCACCGGCGCCTGGAAGTGTGACAGCAAGTGCGCCAGCTTGCCGTTTCCCCGCACAGCGGCAAAGAAGGTCACGATTTCATCGTGCAAGGAGCGATCTTCGCCGCGCACCATACCCCAGGCCAGAGGCTCCGGCGACGACACAGACAACGCGGAACGCAATTCCGGCCGGAGGTGAAGGGTATGCGGGATTTCATTGGAAGGCAGCACCGTGAAGGCGATACGACCCTGTTCCAGCATGTCGAGAAGGTCGCTGGTGCTCAGGTTCTGGTGCGTATAGAAGGACAATTTCGGATAGCGGATTTGCATGTCAGCCAGTACGTCCGCCGGCAGCGAGGCCGGCAGCAGATGCAGTTGATCCGGGAAAATGTCGCCAATGGATTCCGGCACACGGCGACCATTGCGATGGATCAATTGCAATGTCACTTGTTGGTAGTCAGGTCCGGGCAGCAGATTGGCAGCCGTGACAAATTTTTGCCGGAGTCCAGCCGCCGCGATGTCAGCCTGACCGGTGTTGACCAGTTGCACAACCTCCTGTTCGTCTTTGCCCTGCACGACCAGCAGGCGCACTTTGAGTCGCTTGGCCAATAATTTCGCCAATTCATACTCCAGCCCGGTTTCCCCCTCGCGGTCGAGATAATAAGTGTTCGGACTGTTGCGGGTAGCCACGCGGAGTTCGCCACGTTCGCGGATGGAATCCAGTTGGGATTTGCGCGGGGTGCAATTGGCGCAGAGGGTCAGCGCCAGCAGCAGCAACACTGATTTTGGAATTCCCGTGGCCATGGCATAGCTGCTCCGATGAACGCGGTTGCCGGGAAAGACAGCAGAATAGCGGGGATTGGCGCTGCCGGAAATGAATTTGACCGTGTATCAGGCTACAATGCGCTGCGCTGCAACATTCAGAGTAGCAACGGGCAGCGTTGCCGGAGTTGCGTAGAAGTAAATCGGAGAGGTGCCAGAGTGGTCGATCGGGACAGACTCGAAATCTGTTGTGCCTTCACCGGCACCGTGGGTTCGAATCCCACCCTCTCCGCCAATAAAGAAGTAGGCCCCGTTTGGGGCCTTCTTCATTATTGCTGGTGAGATATTCAAACCCACGGTAGACAGATTTCGGGTTCGACCGATTCGCGGGACACGAATCGGGACGCCCGTCAGGACGCCCGTAGGGAGAGCGCCATGGTTGGCGCGAGTCAGTCCCACCCTCTCCGCCAAACAAAAAAATGGGGGCCATTGGCCCCCGTTTCTATTTTCCCGGATGAGTGGTGGCCCGATTAGAACCCAATTATTGCCGGTCAGTTTCTGGCGCAGGAGATGATTGACACCGCCTCCTTCATAAATACAATGTATTTATGATTAGATTCGAATGGGATCCCGCCAAAGCCGCATCGAATCAGAGGAAGCATGGCGTCTCCTTTTCAGAAGCGCAATCTGTCTTTTACGATGAGCATGCCATCCAGTTCCGCGATGAGAAAAGCTCGGATGCCGAAGACAGGTTCTTGATGCTTGGGTTAGGCAGTAGGGCCCAGTTACTTCTCGTTTGTCACTGTGAGCGGGGTTCAGGGGACGTGATTCGAATTATCTCAGCCCGAAGGGCTACCAGGAATGAACGAAAACACTATAAGGGTGGCACATTATGAAAGCTGAATATGACTTATCGAAGTTGAAGTCCCGTAAGAATCCGTATGCCTCGAAACTGAAGTTGCCGGTCACGATGCGCCTTAGCGAAGACGTCATTGGTTATTTCAAAGGCATGGCGGAGGAGGCCGGCTTGCCCTATCAGAGCCTGATCAACTTGTACCTGAGGGACTGTGTCGTGCGTCACCGGAAAGTCGATATTTCCTGGCCAACAAGGTCGTGAATCCGGCACCTTATATATAGAGGACGAGTGATGGTTTGATGAGAACCCCTCGGTTCGCCATTCAAGGCGGGCTGACGGTAACCTCGCCGCCGCGGAGTCGCGCCTTTGCCTTTTCCCCAATCGCATAAACAAACGTGAACAGCACCGGCACCACCACCAGCGTCAACAGTGTGGAGGTGATGATGCCACCGATGACGGCGCGGCCCATGGGGGCCTGCATTTCGCCGCCGTTACCCATGCCGATGGCCATGGGCAACATGCCGAAGATCATGGCGGAGGTGGTCATGAGGATCGGTCGCAGCCGCACCTGGCCGGCATTGAGCAGGGCTTCGCGCAGGGGTTTGCCGGCGCGCAGGCCGTGGTTGGTGAAATCCACCAGCAGGATGGCGTTCTTGGTCACCAGCCCCATGAGCATGATGAAGCCGATCATGGAAAACATATTCAGCGTGGTGCCGGTGATCAGCAGCGCGAGAAAGACGCCGGCCAGGGACAAGGGCAGTGAGGCCATGATGGCGATGGGTTGCAGGAAGCTGCCGAATTGCGATGCCAGGATCAGATAGATGAAGATCACCGCCAGTCCCAGGGCGGCCATGGCCGCGGCGAAGGACTCATTCATGTCCTGCTGTTGTCCGGCCACGTCAAAGCGGTAGCCCTGGGGCAGTTTGTAGGCATCCATTAATTTTTGCACATCGTTACCGACGTCGCCATCCGCGCGGCCTTCGGCGCCGGCGTAGAGCGATACGCGGCGTTCCAGATTCAGGCGCTTGATCTGAACCGCGGTGCCGGTCTCCACGAATTCCACCACCTGGCGCAGCGGTACCAGCAGCGGTGAGCCGTCGCTGTTCAGGCGATTACTGGCAATGTGCAGGTCGCCCAGATCGGCGGCGATGCGGCGGTTGCTTTTCGGCAGACGCACAACAACGTCATAGTCGTGGCCATCGGGCCCGAGCCAATGGCTGATCTGATCGCCGGCGATGAATGGCCGCAACGCGGCGCCGATGTCGGCGATGGTCAGGCCCAGATCGCTGGCCAGATCATTATTGATGCGGATGGCGAGGGTGGGGATCTCGCCTTTCTCGCTGTTCTCCAGATCCACAATGCCGGGGATGTGGGACATCTGCTGCATCAGTTTCTTGGCAATCGCGGACAGGGTGGCCGGTTCCGGCCCGAGAATGGAGAGGAATATGGGTTTGTCGAAACCCACCGCCAGTTCAATGCCGGCGATCTTGGCAATGCGCGCCCGAATGGCCGTCTCCAGGTCTTTCTGTGAGCGGCGATCCACTTTTTCAATATCGGTCAGCGGCAGATTGATGCGGGAGTAATTTCTGCCCTCGTCGGTGCCGATTTCGGTGTCAATGGCCGCAATCTCGGGGAATGCCTTCAGCGCCTCTTCCACCTGGCGCGTCTTGGCATCCGTGTACTCAAGACTGGAGCCCAGGGATGTGTTGAGACGCAGCGTGATAAACCCTTCGTCGGACTCCGGCATGAACTCGGAGCCGATGAGCGGCACTAGTAGAAAGCTGCCGAAAAATGCCGTCGCCGCCACCCACAACACAATACCGCGATTGCTGAGGGTGCCTAGTTCGCGCCAGTTGAGTGTGCGCACGGCGTGGACAATGCCGAATACAGGTAACCAGGCGCGTCGCCGGTGCTCCGTCAGACTCCAGCCCAGTAGCCGCCCGTAAATTTCATGCAGATGCTCCACGCCGGATTCGATGCGCTCCATGAGGCGTCCGAGCCAGGGCGCGTACTTGAAGCGATCCTTGGCCGGATCGCGCCACACTGCGGACAGCATCGGGTCGAGGGTGAAGCTGACGAACAGCGACACCAGCACCGCTACCGCCACGGTGATGCCGAACTGGAAGAAATACTTGCCGATGATGCCGCTCATGAACGCCACCGGCACGAACACGGCAATGATGGCGAAGGTGGTTGCCATCACCGCCAGCCCGATTTCCTCCGTGGCCTCCCGCGCCGCCTGCTCGTGGGACTTACCCATGCCGAGATGACGCACTATGTTCTCGCGCACCACAATGGCGTCGTCAATGAGCAGGCCGATGCACAGGGACAACGCCATGAGCGTGATGAAGTTCAGGGTGAAATCGAAGGCGTGGAGGGCAATGAACGTCGCCACCACCGAGATGGGCAGGGTCAGGCCGGTGATGATGGTAGAGCGCCAGGAATGCAGGAACAGGAACACGATGAAGATCGTGAGCAGCCCTCCCTCGAGAATGGTCAACTTGACCCGGTCCAGTGACCCCTTGATCCAGTCCGCATTGGAGCGAATGGTCTGGATGTGAATATCCCCCGGCAGCCGGGCTTCCAGATCCTTGATGGCCTCCTGAACGCCGTCGCCCACGGCCACAATATTTGCGTTTTGCACCTTATATATCTTGAGACCGACGGAGCGCTTGCCGTTGACCCGGGCGATGGAAGTTTCCTCCGCCTCGCTGTCGGTGACATCCGCCACCTGATCCAGATAGACCGGCACGCCGCTTTGTTGGAGATACACCGGGCCGCCGCGGGTGGCGACGATGATGCGACCGAACTGCGCCGGATCCTTGATGCGGCCCTCAACGCGCACCAGTTGCTCGGTGTTGCCGGCGACAATGGTGCCGGCGGGCAGGTCCTGATTGGCGCGCTGGATGGCCTGCATGATCTGATTTACGCCAATACCAAAGCTCTGCATGTCCTGTGGCCGCAAATGCACCTGAATTTGACGCACCACCGCGCCGGTCACTTCCACTCGGCCCACACCGGCAATGTTCTGCAGACGCTTGACGATGATCTGATCGGTCATGGTGGAGACTTCGCGCAGACCGAGCGTGTCAGAGTAAACGGCGAGATTCAGGATCGGCTCCTGGTTGGGATCGGCGTTGGAGCGGGTAATACTCGGGTCTTTCACTTCACGCGGAAAAGTCGGGCGCACCGAGGCCACTTTATCGCGCACTTCCTGGGCGCCGGCAGCAATATCAGCGTCGAGCCGGAATTCAATACCCATGTAGCCGTTGCCCTCGCGCGCCGTGGCATAAATCCGCTTCACGCCATCAACGGTGTT
>JAYUHG010000181.1:0-1822 GCA_043767195.1 Gammaproteobacteria bacterium
AGATCCCTTTCATCGTCGGTCAGCACCGAGTAACTGGACGCAACTTGTTCAAGAATAATATCGTCCACCTCCAGGCCACAGCGACGTACGCACTTGACAATATTCTGCGCCGCGCTCACCGAACCCGTGACAATGTGGACCTTGGCCTCCAGCCGCACACCGGACATGCCAATCGGTTCCTTGACCCCTTCCTGATTGTCTATGACAAATTCCTGGGGCAGGATGTGCAATATCTTCTGATCGGCGGGAATGGCCACCGCCCGCGCCGCATCAATAACCCGATCTATATCTCCCGCCGACACTTCGCTGTCGCGGATGGCCACGATGCCGTGGGAATTCAGGGCACGAATGTGGCTGCCGGCAATTCCCGCGTAGACGGAATGAATCTCGCAACCCGCCATCAGTTCCGCTTCTTCCACGGCGCGCTGAATGGATTGCACCGTGGAATCAATGTTGACGACCACGCCTTTCTTCAGACCGCGTGAACGGCTTGATCCGATACCGATAATCTCAATCTGTCCGTCAGCCCCGATTTCGCCGACGATGGCCACTACTTTGGATGTGCCGATATCCAGTCCAACGATCAGATTTTTGTCAGTTCGCTTGGCCATGGTTCTCCTTCTGCACTGCTGTCACCGCCGTGGAATCCCATTGCACCGCGAATCCATTGGTGTAGCGCATATCAATCACGCGCGCCGCGTCCAGCCTGCCGGCCAATTCGTCCTGCGCCGCCGCGGCAAAACGCTGCACACGTTCCACAAACTGTGTCCGGCCCAGGATTACTTCCTGACCGGACGCCAGCATCACGCTCCAGGCACGGCGTTCGCTGAGTGTCAGGGCCGCGACCTTGAGCCCCGGCCTGGCGAATACCTGCTCTATGAATCGAAATCGCTGCAGCAATAGCTGTTCAGTGCCAACCGGACCGTTCAAGCCTGGCAACCCGGAGGGATACGTCGCCGGATCAGGCGCGAATATGCCGCCTTCCTCGTTCAGCAGAGCGCCGTTACCCCAGCGTGCAACTGCCTGCTGCTCCCGAACCTGCAAATTGAGGGACTGCGGCCATACCCGGCGCACCGTGACGTCCCGCACCCAGGGCTCACCGAGGACCGCGCGCTGGACCGTCTCCACATTGACGTTGAAAAAGCCGCCGCGAACCACATCTTCCGCGACGGCCTGAAGCGCGGGCGGGGACAGGTGCCGGAATTCGCCGTTGATCTCGACGCTCTTGATGGGGAAGGTCATGGGATTCATGAGTTGCAGAAATCCGAACCCGCAGAGCAGCAACAGCGCCACCGTCAACAACACACCAACGGAGACGCGCGGCGAAAATACCGGGCGCGACACAGTGCGCTCCGGCACGCGGACCGGAAATTCATGATTAAAGAAAGGAACACTCATGACTGGGCCGCCAGGCGTGGTTGCCTGGAATGCGCGATGCACAGACTGGTGTCGAGGATACGCACCACCAGCTCCTCAAAACTGATCCCGGCGTAACGCGCGGCCATGGGCACCAGGCTGTGACTGGTCATGCCCGGTACGGTGTTGACCTCCAACAACCAGGGCCGGCCTTGCGCATCCACCATCAAGTCCACACGCCCCCACCCGGACGCGCCCACCAGTTCAAAGGCGCGTAACGCAAGCTGCCCCAGCTCCCGCTCCTGATCCGCCGGCAGACCGCAGGGACACAAATAGCGGGTGGATTCGGACAGGTATTTAGCCTCGTAATCGTAAAATTCATTTGGCGTTTCCAGCTTAATCATGGGCAACACCTGGGCACCCAGTATGGCCACGGTGTATTCAGCGCCGGTAATCCATTGCTCCA
>JAYUHG010000182.1:0-1821 GCA_043767195.1 Gammaproteobacteria bacterium
CGAAGCCCGGGTTGCCGGGCAGGGCCGCGATGTCCGCGGGCTGATCGGGCCAAGCCGGCACACCCTTGGCGGTAAAGCGCGGTGAACCACCAGTCTCCAGATCCTGGCGCATATACATGCCATCCAGGGTCAGGCGATCATTGGGCGTGAAGCGCAGCAGCACGCGGCCGCCATTGGTCTCCTCGTCGTTGATGTCTTTGGCATTGCCGTCGAATGTCGTCGGGCTGGTCTGCAAGCGCGGCTGATCAATCCAGCCGTCCGCATCCGTGCGCCAGCCGACGACACGCAACGCCAGCATGTCCTTTATCACCGGCACGTTTACCGCGCCACTCAATGTGTAGTTAAAGCCGCCTTCCTCGGTGCCGGAAAAATCCGTATCAGCCCAGGCATCGAAGGCGCTGGCATCCGGCTTGCGCGCGATGAACTTGATGTTGCCGGCCATGGAGTTGGCGCCATAGAGCGTACCCTGTGGGCCGTTCAACACTTCCACCCGCTCCAGGTCCACCAGCTTGATGGGCGCATTTTTGCCGCCGCCGTCCTGCTGATCGTTGGCGGTGATCACATATTCATCAAAATAGGTGCCAACCACCGCGGGGCCGTTGCCATTGATCCCGCGGATAATGTATTCCTTGTCTCCCGGCCCCAGATCCTGGAACTGCAATCCAGGCACGGACCCCGCGAAGCCCTCGAAATCCACGATGGACTTATCCGCCAAGTCGGCCCCGGTGACGGCGTGAATGCCACCGGCAATGGACTGGATATCGGTGTCGCCACGCTTGGTTGCCGTGACCACCACTTCTTCGATCTCGGCGACTGCCTTCTGTGCAGGAAAAACAACAGCGGCGATCACAGTCGCAATCACAATTTGGGAAATGCAGTTCTTCATCTGACGTATCCTCCAAGGCAACTTATTTAACAGACTCAAGGATTAATAGAATGCTATCTACGCAGATGCTGAGTCCCGGGCTGATCCTAAACAAGTCCAAAAATAGGGCAGCCGGTCTAAATGTGGCATGAATCATACACGCCGCTCTGAGAGACTTGCGCCACACACTATATAACTGGTGACTCGCCATTACCCCTGCTCATTCATTGCGCGCTCCGACCCTGATGGAGATCCAGGCCATGGGTGGCGTTATTCGTTCCCATGTCAGGCGGACACCCTTGCTGCATTTTTCCGACCCGGATACCGGCGTGGACATGCATCTCAAGCTGGAAAACCTGCAATGGAACGGCGCATTCAAGGTCCGCCCGGCCGCCGCGTTGATGGAATCCGTAACCACATCGGAACTGGCCGCCGGTGTATGCACCGCCAGTTCGGGAAATTTTGGCATCGCCGTGGCGGCGCTGGCGGCGCGCCGGGGCATTCCTGCCACGGTGGTAGTGCCCCATACCGCCCCCGCGGCAAAGCTGGAACGATTGCAGCGTTATGGCGCGCGGGTGCTGAAGGTATCCCAGGAGAAGTGGTGGGAAACCATTCTTACGCGCCATTGCGATGGGGTTCCCGGATTGTATTTCGATGCCGTCGCGGATACGCGCGCCCAGGCCGGGGGCGGAACCATCGGTTTGGAAATTTTGGAGGATCTGCCCGATGTGGACACGGTGCTGGTCCCCTTTGGTGGCGGTGGTTTGGTGTGCGGGATCTCCGCCGGGATGAAAGCAATTCGTCCGCGGGTGCGTGTTATCGCCTGCGAGTCCGAACTGGCGACGCCGCTGGCGGCGGCGATGCATGCGGGCCGACCGGTAACGGTTCCCTGCCATCCCGGTTTTGTCAGCGGTATCGGCGCCGCCAGTGTGTTGCCGGACATGTGGCCACTGCTG
>JAYUHG010000183.1:0-4386 GCA_043767195.1 Gammaproteobacteria bacterium
TAACGGCAGCACATCCTGCCAGCCCCAACCGGTGTTGCCCAACGCCGCCCAACCATCATAGTCCTCGGGCTGCCCGCGCACATACAACATGCCGTTAACGGAGCTGCTGCCGCCCAGCAGTCGACCACGCTGAAAATAGTGACTGCGATTGGCGGTGCCCGGCACCGGCTCAGTCCGGTATTCCCAGATAAGGTCTTTATTTTCCAGGATCAGGGGATAGGTCATGGGCACATGGATGTACCACTTGTGATCCGATCCGCCGGCTTCCAGCAGCAGCACTCGATGCTGGCCTGAAGCAGACAGCCGGTTGGCGAGCACGCAACCAGCGGACCCGGCGCCCACGATGATGAAATCAAAATCCTGTATCACTGTTCCATTACCCAGAATCCTTGTTACGCTGACTCATCATTCACCACACTTGCAGGGAGAAAAACATGAATTCAGATCCATCACAGGCGGAACTCGCCATCCGCGCCCTGGAAGCGCGCTACTGCGATGCAGTCAATCGTCGCGATGCGGAGGCCTGGAGCGCCACCTGGGCGCAAGATAGCCAATGGACTCTTCTCGGCCGGACCATCAATGGCCGCGCCGGGATCCGCGCTGCCTGGCAAACGGCCATGGATTCCTATCCTATGGTGTTTCATATGCCGGTGACTGGCTTGGTCACACTGCGGGGCGAACACGCCCTGTGCCGCTGGTACATTCATGAGTTTGTGAGGGACCAGAAGGGCAATGCGCTACAATTCATGGGCGTGTATAACGACACCTGTGTTCCCTACGGGGATGCTTGGGTATTCAAGTCGCGGCGCTTTGACATTATTTATTACGGCCCCGGCACGCTGACAGCAGACGGGTGGAAAGGTTATCCCTCCGATCTGAACCACGCGCTCTAATGACGTCCACCAGAACATGAATTCCTGCCGCGCCAGAGACTCGGAGACGCTTCCACAAGCGTCGCGCCCCTTCACCGTTAGCCACATGCCTCCTTCATATATTCGTAGGCAAGTTGGCAGAAATGCATCCCTGCACTGCGGGAAGCTCTGATGTTAATCAGAGCTTCATTAAGTCATCATATTGACCGGATTTTCCAATAGCCCCTTAAAAGCCCGCAAAAACTCGGCGCCGACCGCACCATCAATGGCCCGATGATCGCAGGACATGGTGACATGGAGCATGGGCGCCAATGCCAGTTGCCCGCCCACATTGGCCGGACGTTCTTCCACCGCGCCCACGGCAAGAATTACGGCCTGGGGTGGATTGATAATGGCATCGAAACTGGAAATACCGAACATGCCCAGGTTGGACAGCGTAATCGTGCCGCCCTCTATATCGGCGGGCGACAAGCGTCCGTTGCGCGCCCGGGAGGCGAGATCGGAAATCTCCTGGGCAATTTGCTGCAAAGATTTCCGCCCGGCATCCCGGATCACCGGCGAAACCAGGCCACCTTCAATGGCCACCGCGACACCCACATCGGCCTGATCGAAATAGCGCATTTCCGTGCCGTGAAACTGCACATTGGCCGCAGGAACTTCCAGCAGCGCCAGGGCCGTGGCACGGACCAGGCAATCGTTAACACTGATCTTTTTGTCAGCGGAGCGTTTGTTAATGCTGGCGCGCATGGCCTGTACCGCGCTCATGTTGACCTCAATGCGTAGATAAATATGTGGGGCTTCAAGCTTGGACTGTACCAATCGCCGCGCAATGGTCTGGCGCATTTTCGTCAGCGGTACGGCGCGGTAACGCAGTCCCGATTGGGCTGCGGAACCGGCGCCGACACCCGGCAGATCCCGGCATAACACCATGCCGGCGCGTCCACTGCCGGCAACCTGAGCCAGATTAATGCCCTGCTCCCGGGCCAACCTGCGCGCCTTGGGCGAGGAACGGATTTTGGAACCGATACTTGCACTTGGTCCGGAATATCCACCAGGGCCATCACCGGACATGGTTCCCTGCTGCAATGCCTTGGTCAAAGGTGGACTATCGACGCCCGCCTGATTCAGATAATCCGCCGCCGGTTTACGTGTATTGGCCACGGGCGCAGAGGACACGGCTTCCGCACCGGCATCGCCCCCGGACTGATAGGCGGCAATGAATTGATCCAGTTCCGCATCACTGACACCGGCCTCGGCAACCACACCTACCAGATGGCCCACCAGATAGGTCTCGCCTTCCACGCCCGTGCGCCGGCGCAACACACCGGCAAATTCCGCCACATAGGGATTGGTGAGTTTCTCGGTTTCGATATCAAACAGCTCGTCACCACGCGCCACCTTGCCGCCTTCGGCCACGATCCATCGGGTCAATATGCCTTCGGTCATTTCCATGCCCAACTTCGGCATGCAGACCGGATTGATCTTCGCTGCCACTACATGCCCTCCAGCGCGGCGCGCACCGCGGCCTGTACTTTTTTTCGCGTCCGGCAGATACAGCGCCTCCAGATTGGGCGCGAACGGCACCGGCGTGTGCGGTGCTGTCACCAGTTTGATGGGCGCATCCAGATATTCCATTGCCTGACTGGCCACCAGCCCGGCGATGTCGGACGCCATGCTGCAACGGGGATTGGATTCATCCACCACGATGAGGCGGCTGGTCTTCTTGACGCTTTCCAGGATCATGGCCTCATCCAGGGGCGAGGTGGTGCGCGGGTCGATCACATCGCAGGTGATGCCATCGGCGGCCAGGGCATCGGCGGCCTTGTTGGCGATATCCACCATGCGCGCGAACGCCACAATGGTGGCGTCCTTGCCAGTGCGGGTCAGATTGCCTTTGCCGAACGGAATCACATAGGACTCCGCGGGCACTTCACACTTTTTCCCGTAGAGCATTTTGTGCTCGTAGTAGATCACCGGGTCTTCGCCACGGATAGCCGCCGCTAACAACCCCTTGGCGTCATAGGCATTGGACGGCAGCGCGACTTTGACGCCGGGAATGGAAGTCAGCCAGGCATAGTTCACTTGCGAGTGCTGCTCAGCGGCCGACATGCCGGCACCCATGGTGGTGCGCACCACCATCGGCGTCTTGGCCTTGCCGCCGAACATGTAATTGAATTATGCCGCCTGGTTGTAGATCTGATCCAGACACAGCCCAAAGAAATCCGCGAACATAATCTCCGCCACGGGCCGCAATCCCGCCAAGGCCGCACCGGCGGCGGCGCCGACGATGGCTGATTCAGAAATGGGCGTATCAATCACGCGCTTGGCACCGAACTTGGTATACAGGCCGGCGGTCAAGCCGAACACGCCGCCAATGGCCTCGGGTCCGCCCTCGGAACCCATGCCACCCGCGACATCTTCACCGAGCACAATGACCGTCTCGTCTCTTTCCATTTCCTGATGCAGGCATTGATTAATTGCCTCACGCATGGATATGACTGGCATCTCTATTCCCCTCAGTTTGCATTGTCGCCTTACCCTCACCCGGCCACGCGCCTTCGGCGCGTAGCAACCCTCTCCCGCTTGCGGGAGAGGGTTGGAGTGAGGGTATTAATAGCTGTGATAAACATTCGTGAACAACGCTTCCGGCGGCGGCGGCGGCGCGGCACGGGCCGCTGTCACCGCGGCATCAATCAGCACCGCGGCCTCAGCGTCAATGGCATCCAGATCTCTGGCATTGAGCGACTTATCCGCAATGACTTTTTTGCGAAAATTCACCAGGCAATCCATGGTGGCGCGCAGCTTCTTTACTTCATCGGGACCGCGATAGTTCTGCGGATCCCCCTCCACATGACCGTAGTAACGGCAAATGGAAAATTCCAACGTACTGGGTCCACCACCCTTGCGAGCATGCTCAATGGCCTTGGCCGTGGCCGCATGCACCGCAAAGAAATCTGATCCATCCACCCGTTCCGCCGGCATACCAAAAGCAGCGGAACGTGCAGTGATGTCACCGGAGCCCACGGCGTAGCTGCAATGAGTGTGTTCGCTGTAATTATTATTCTCAAAGACGAAAATCACCGGCACCTTCAACACCACCGCCAAATTCATGGCCTCAAACACCGTGCCCTGATTGCAGGAGCCATCACCGCCCAGTGACACCACAACACGCTTGTTGCCCTGGTTGCGCAGTGCAATAGCGGCGCCCACGGCCAGGGGCGGACCGCCTCCGACGATGCCGTTGGCACCCAACATACCCAGATCCAGATCCGCGATATGCATGGAACCGCTTTTACCGCCGCACAGCCCCGTGGCGCGACCATAGATCTCGGCCATCATGCCTTTCACATCGCAGCCCTTGGCGATGCAATGCCCATGGCCGCGGTGGGTGCTGATGATCAAATCCTCCGCACTCAGGTTTTCGCATACGCCCACGGCGCAGGCCTCCTGCCCGGCGTACAAATGCGTGAAGCCGGGAATTTCGCCCTTGCCGATCTCGATGCTCAACCGCTCC
>JAYUHG010000184.1:0-1816 GCA_043767195.1 Gammaproteobacteria bacterium
AGTCACAAGTCATAAGTCACAAGTTACAAGGGAAACCAACACTATGTTCTTATGACTTGTGACTTATAACTTGTGACTCTCCTCCCGGTCCCACGGTCAGTGAACTTTCCGGCTTCGCAACGCCGGCATGGTTCCCCAATCTACAGGTTCGCCGGATTTCAGCGCGTCCTGCCGGGTGGTGATGCCCTGAGATCGGTTGCGATATTCACCCAGTGCCCAGAGCGGGAAGTAATGGCTGTAGCCGTGGTAGCGCAGATAGAACACTTTCGGGAAGCCGGTGCCGGTGTAGGGCGCCTCTTCCCAGCCATCTTTGCCGTCGAAGTTGCGGATCAGGAATTGAATGCCGTTTTGCACCGCCTCGGACGCCACTTCGCCCACGGCCATGAGTCCCAGTACCGCCCACGCGGTTTGCGACGCCGTGCTGCGACCGCGACCGCACAGGGACGGATCATCATAAGTGTTGCAGTCCTCGCCCCAGCCGCCATCGGAATTTTGCATGTCCTTCAGCCACTGAATGGCTTTCAAAATGTAGGGCTGCTTGGCGTCTTCGCCCAGGGCGCCCAGGGCGACGAGTACCGCCCAGGTGCCATAGATGTAATTGACGCCCCAACGTCCATACCAGGCGCCGGAGGGTTTTTGATCCTGACGCAGGAATTCCAGGCCACGGGCAATGGGCGGATAGCTGCGGTCATAGCCCATCATGGCCAGCATCTCGATGCAGCGACCAGTGAGATCGGCGGTGCTGGGATCCACCAGGGCGCCGTGATCGGCGAAGGGAATGTTGTTCAGATAGACGTGGTTGTTACCGATGTCGAACGCGCCCCAGCCGCCGTCGGGATTTTGCATGCCCAGCACCCAGTTCACGGCCTGACTGATGCGACGCTTGCGGTCCGGATGCCGATGGGCGCCGGCGCGCAACAGGGACATGACCACCATGCCGGTGTCATCCACATCGGGATATTTTTCGTTCTCGAACTGGAATGCCCAGCCGCCGCCGTCCAGGTCCGGCGCATTCACGGACCAGTCGCCGCGCACGAACACCTGCTTGTCGAATAGCCAGGAGACGCCGGCTTCCAGCGCCGGATGATTTTCCGGCACACCGCATTCCGCCAGGGCATTGATGCTGAGGCAGGTATCCCAAATGGGTGACACGCAGGGCTGCACATACGATTCATCCCCATCGTCCAGCACCAAGTCTTCAATGGCTTTGATGCCCCGCGCCATGTCGGCGTCAACTACCGGATTGTTGCCCAGAATTTGCAATGCCATGACGGCATTGGCCATGGCCGGGAAAATCCCGCCGATGCCGCCGTCACCTTCCATGTGTTCCCGGGTCCACTGTTCGCAACGGCGCAGGGAATGATCACGGATAAAAGCGAGCATCCACGGCTCGATTTTCTTGATGATGCGATCCATGGCGATGAAGGCGTTGCGCATGGGCCGGCGCATATCAAACCGGTCAATGTGAACGATGCCATCCGGCGCGGAAACAAACAGCTCCCGGATGCCCAGATGTCCGGGTACCTGATGCACCGGACGTTTAGCAAACAGGATCAGCAGCGGCACGATCACGCAGCGCGACCAGTAGGACACGCGCGTCAGATTGAAGAAGAACCAGCGCGGCAGCCAGATGATCTCCGCCGGCATGGCCGGTACCGTGCGCCAGGGCAATTGCCCGAAGGTGGCCAGCATGATGCGTGTGAAGACATTGGAGGTTTCCGCGCCGCCGTGACTCAGGACCCATTTCCGGGCGTTGGACATGAAATCCACGTCGGGAGATTGGCCGGTTATCTTGAGCGCGAAATAGGCTTTCACC
>JAYUHG010000185.1:0-1812 GCA_043767195.1 Gammaproteobacteria bacterium
TCCCGGCTCAATATTTTTTCCGCCAGTCGCCGGCCAAAGCGCGCCACCGACTCGTCAATGCGCCTGACTTCCACAATATCAATGCCAATACCGTAGATCATCACGCCCGCGCCTCGCGCATCAATATTTTCATGGTGCGCACCGCTTGTTCCATGCCGACAAACACTGCCTGGGCCACGATGCTGTGTCCGATGTTGAGTTCACGCAACCCCGGGATCCTAGCAATGGGCTGAATATTGTCGTAATTGAGTCCGTGCCCGGCATTGACATGCAACCCCAGGCGCATCCCGAGTTCGGTGGCTGCCCGGACGGCTATCAATTCCCGCTCACGAACATCTGCTTCGGTGGCATCCGCGTAAGCGCCGGTATGCAACTCAATCGCCGGCGCGCCACATTCCCGTGCGGCTTCTATTTGTGGCGCCGCCGGATCAATGAACAGTGAAACCCGGATGCCGGCTGCATGTAACTGCTGGCAGGCATCGGTAATGCGCGGCATCTGGGCAGCAACATTCAATCCGCCCTCTGTGGTCAATTCCTCGCGGCGTTCCGGCACCAGACAGCAAAATTTTGGCAGCACCTTACCGGCGCATTTCAGCATGCCGTCGGTCACGGCCATTTCCAGGTTCAACGGCACCCGCAGGCGTTCTTTCAGCAGTAACACATCACGTTCCTGAATATGACGGCGGTCCTCGCGCAAATGCACGGTGATGGAGTCCGCACCGCCAGCCACCGAGGCCATGGCCGCCGCCACCGGATCCGGATAGGTCGTGCGCCGTGCCTGCCGCAGGGTGGCCACATGGTCTACGTTCACGCCGAGTTCAAGGGGATGCATGGTGGCAGGGACGGATTCGGGTCGGAAGTCGGCGCGCATTCTAACAGGTCGCCGCGTAACTTCGGCGGCGGGCCGGAGTTAATTTCTCTGTCAGGCAGTTGGTGTAACGGCGCGATTCGCCACCAACTGCCGGTAGAGCTTGCGGCTCGCCAGAGGGCGCGAACCAAGTTGATCTCCGAGCAGGGCGCGCATAAGAAATTTGCACTCTTGCATCAGATGAACGTCAGCAAAGGACTCGTTCTGCAAAGCCAGCAACGCCGCGCCCGAGATGGCGACATCATCTTGTTTGCGGTCCAATTCCCGGCTCGGCCCCCGATCCAGCGCGTAGTAATACATGGAATCCGGCTCAATGGGGTGGCCGCTGTGAATATCATGATCTAGCACTAACCCGTAACCCAGACTCACCAACAAATGTTTCTCAAACACTCTCAGTGTCAGACCTTCTGGCCGCATGTAAGCAAGGTCCTGCAACGCCCGCTCATAGGCCGCGAATAATTCCGGGTGCGCTTCATGTTGATGCAGTAGCCGCACCAGTAACTCATTGAGATAGAACGCTGCAATAAGCCATTGTCCGGACAGAGACTGTGCTGCCACGGTCGCTTCTATTCCCATCACCGTGCCCATGTCCCCGCGCATGGTCCAGGCGATATGCAACGGACGCATGGGCTGGTATAGACCCGCGCTGCGACAGGACTGGCGCCGCGCCCCTTTAGCCACCAGTGTGACGCGACCATGATCCCGGGACATAACGTCCGCGATGAGGCTTGTCTCACGGTAGGGTCGCAGATGTAGAAAGTAACAGGGGTTGAATGGGATGCGCATCGCAGTCCCCGGGCGTGGTTATTGTTCGTAGCCAAGGACGCGCAATGCCTTGGCGTCCTCCGACCAGTGTTGTTTTACCTTGACCCAGGTTTTCAGATTGACCTTCTGGCCCAGAAGCTTCTCCAAATCCATGCGCGCCTCCTGCCCGACGCTCTTCA
>JAYUHG010000186.1:0-4377 GCA_043767195.1 Gammaproteobacteria bacterium
CGTCATCGGCACCGAAACCGGCCTCAGCGCCAGCGCCCTCCATTCCCTGGCGTTGACCAATGCGGATTTCATTCTGTCTCTGGATTTCAATGCCACCGGATTCTTGGGCGACGCGGAAATTCTTGAGCACCCCGAATTCTGGCCCGCCGACATTATCATCATGAGTCTGGCCAGCGTCGGCACCGTCCAAGGCCCGGCCTGGGCGATCATAGATGACGTAATGCAACGAACCGCACAGCGGAATTTTTATCTGGCCGGCGGCGTGCGCAATACCGAGGATCTGGTGATGGCGGAGGCGCGCGGCTTGAAGGGTGCGCTGGTGGCGACGGCGTTACATGAGGGAGGGATTGCGAGTCACAAGTTATAAGTCACAAGTTACAATTAAAACAATCACTTCATCGTGAAGTTTGGGTTGAACAGCCATTATTCTGGTCAAAAAAAACCCCGGCTTTCACCGGGGTGTGTTGTTGGTTGGTGTGTGTGCCAACCGTCTCTAAAATCTGCTCGTGATTTGTGGTGTTTTACTTCCCACTTTTCACTTTGAATTTTTCACTTGTAGCTTGTGGCTTATAGCTTGTAGCTATCCTTACGCATGCGCCTGGAACGGATGATTCGCCGAACCACGCTTGCTCAACACGTCCGCTGACTTCGGCTCTTTCTTCACGGCGCGCTGGATGGATTCCTTCACGGCCTGATAGTTGTAGTCCTGGATCTTCTTGTCGTCCGCGGCCAGCCAGTGAATGAAGACACCGACGCAAATGAAGATGTCATCGGCTTCATTGGCGGGGATGGTGCCGTCCTTGACGCAATCCATGACAGCCATGGACACGGCGCGCTGCGCGGGACCGAACATCTGCACGGCCTGCTTGGCGCCCTTGATGGTCACCTTGTTGAACATGACGGTATTCGGCCTGCACGCCAGATTCGGCGCCACCACGGCCAGCAGGGACGTGAAACCGTCTTTGTTGTTGACCAGGGCATTGCAGAATGCGGCTTCAACGGCGCTTCCGCGCGGTCCCATGATCAGGTCAATGTGGGCAACTTCGTTGCCATCGCCAACCAGGGATTCGCCTACCATTACTTGATTAATGACTGCCATTTTGTTCTCCTCCTGTTTTGATTGTGCAACTCTGAAAACTGTTCCCCGCCATCCGTCAGCCAGCTGGCGAGTTGTCTGAAATTCATATAACACCGCTTGCCGGTTGAATCATCGGCGTAACCCTAATCGCGATTGACGACATCCAAATGATGTAACAATAAACTCGCCGCGGTCATATCGGCGCTCGTACCTGGATTAATTCCAGCGTCCTTCCATTCCCTGTCTAGTCCCAGCAGCAGACTTGTCATCGTGCCGGGATCTTTATGCTGTTCAATTTCCGCCAAGACCGCTGCTGCGCGTTGGCTGACCTGCTGCGCTACCTGTGAGCCGTGCTTCCGCTGGATATGAGAATCCGGGAAGCTGGCAAGAAACCGCAGATAGCAACAAACAGTGGCACATTCTACACCAAGACTGAGGGCAAAATGTCGCCTAAAAACCGGCAAACCCACCCGGAAAATATCCCTAAATCCCGAGGCAAATTGGTGCGCCACCCAGTCCCTGTCGGCGGCAGACGACATGGCCTCCAGAAGCGTGCAATCCGGCGCAGAATGCACGTCATGGGCCGGAACCTGGCCCAAACCACCCGGATTGGCGAGGGCTATAGCAGCGAAAATCCCGGCCACATCGGCCGGCCCCGTGGATTGAATAAATTTGCCCGTCTGGTCTGCCAGGGTATCTGGGCCAGCACCTTGTTGCGCTGCACATATAATCGGCGCAAATAACAGCACCATGCCCAGGTTGGTATTGCTCCCCACGGCGTTTGCCGTGGCCTGAATGGCCTTAAAACAGCGCTCACCCAGGCCCAAGGCCGGATCACAAAGAATCGGCGTGGCCACCTGAGCGCTGATCAAGAAATCCTCATAGCGCATACCGTGGCCACCGGCGTACCGGTGTACGTTGCCGGGCTTCAGGGCATTGATTTCGCCGAGAAAACTATCCAGCACCGCCCGTTGGAGGGCGTCCTGGGTCCAGAACCATGGCGCGGACACGGATTTATCCGCCAGCGTGACTGCGTCTCTTAGCCGAAATTGCCGCTAAAGGACTCATTCAAGAGATCCTGATGCATTTTTCCTGCATGAAATGATCGCCCGGAACGTAAATTGGTGACCGTCACGGCGGCAGGGCTGAATAGCATCGGATCGATTTTGTAGAAATCGAAGTTGGCGGCCTTGAAAACCTCGGCAAAGGGCCGGCCAAAATCCTTGGACGCATTGCTGGGCAACTTCTGCGCCAGGGCCTCCGCTTCCTCATCACTGGAGCGGACGAAAAGTTGCACTTGCCCCGCAAACAGAATGGCGTCATTTGTGCGACTCATGGCCGTCAGAAACTTCGGCGCCGGCGGACACAACGGCGCCGTGCCAAACCCATCCACAATGTTCTCCAACGGAAACTTCAGGGCGTGGGCCTTATGCAGTGCGGTTTCCAACACCCGCGCGACAATTTGTACCGCCCCGGCCAGACTGGAAGTTGGTGTGAGAATGAATGTCAGATGTTCCGGATACAGCCCGCATTTTTCCGCGATCTGCGTCACCAGCGCCGCCGGCGGCACCTTGTCCACCTCCAGGATCAACACTGTTGAGTCAGCCCGATCCCGATATCCCAGTTCATCAAATAATTCTTCACCACTACCCACGGCCCGACCGGGACCGGACCCCAGAGCATGAAAAGCCTGCTTGCCTTCTCCATGGGCCAGACTCCAGCCGGCATATTGGCTCCCCAAACAGGCCAGCACCGGGCTATTGGCGTGAACATCCACCCACCAGTCCCAGGGATGGGCATTGGCGGCGGCGCGGAATTTCACGGACCCGAGGCCACCCAGACAAATTTCGGCAATGCGACGACCGGCTTCCAACCCACCGGCGCAGCCGATGCCGGCATCAATCACCGTGGCTTTCTGATCCAGATAGGACACGCTAATACCCAATTCAACTCGACGGGCAATCAAACCATCCACCAATGGCGCCGCCAAGGCGCTGACACTGGGTTTGGCGTCTGTCTGTTCAATCGTCATTCAATATTCCTGATTCTCAGGCTCCCAGTAATTTTTTAGCGGCGAATTCACGCGCAATTTCAAAAGCCTGTACATGATCCAGGTAAACCGGCTTTTCCGCGCTCTTCATTAATTCAAACATCCGGTAATGCACTTTGTATTTGATATTTCCGATGGCCAAGGCGCCGATACCCAACGCCTTGCGGGGCGTGAAGTTCAGGGGCTTGCCCATGTCGTGAACATCCACCCCTTCGATTCCGGAGGGCGGTACGGCATTGACGTCCGCGGCCACAATCAGATTCTCCGCCTGCTCCAGTTGCCCACGGGATACGACACGCACACCCGCCTTGGCGACCCCGACAATGATATCGGTGCCCTGGATAATCCGCCGGATCTCGCCATCGGAACCACTGCCGATTCCGCGCATATTCACGGCAAAGCGCTGGTTGTATTCATCCGCCACCTCCTGGGCTACCGACTGCCCGCGATGACTGGTCAGCCAGACCTCGGCGCCGCACTTTTCCGCCAAAATCCCCGCGCAAATTCCCACCGGCCCGGTGCCGCCGAAAACATGCAGTTTTTTGCCCTGCATGTCTCCTCCGGTGGCCTTTTTTACGGCGGCCTCAACACAGGCCACCAGAGCCGCGGCCGTGGTAATGGCGCCACTGGGATCTACGAAGACCGAGACCTCGAACGGCGGCACCATGGCGGAACGTGCCCGTTGCAGCATGTCCATGGCCAAGCCAAATTCCCTGCCGCCAATGAATATCCCGGTGCGTTTCACGCCAGTGGGGCCACGGGAAAAAATCGTGTCCTGGGTCAGGCCGTGGATTTCTTCCACAGTTACATTGGAATAGGGGATAACACCATCGAACTTGGCTTCATAGGCCATGTTCACGTCAAAGGGACTGACGTTTTTCGTAGGATTGAACATGTGCAGCAGAAACGGATCATTCATCGGAATTTTCTCTTTAACTGGGGTGGCACCAGTCCGGGCCTCACGCAATGGTTCAGCCGTGGGCGTGGCGGGCGGCTACGTTTTCGGACCGAATGGTCGCCGGGTGGTTGCCGGCGCGGCATGATACAAAATCCAGGTGCGAACCGTCAGGCCAGCGTTTGCGCGCGGATTCCATAGCCCGCGCCGCCGTTACGGCATCGGGGAAGATGGCAAACCCCGTGGGTCCCCAGGAACTCTGCCCAACACCGGTGGCACCTTGCCCAGTGAAGTCCGCCAATGCGGCGCCCACCTCCGAACTGGTATATCGGCCTGATTGCCAGCGGGAAAAAT
>JAYUHG010000187.1:0-1810 GCA_043767195.1 Gammaproteobacteria bacterium
GGATCGGCATCAAGGATGTGGCCGCCATCAAATCCCATAATCCCTTCGCGGTTAATGATGTGATATTCGCGAAGGAAATGGGCGTGGATGTGATGAACATGAATAACTACGGTTGCTCTTTGATCTGGGGGCATCCCCAGGGTCCTACAGGAATGCGCGCCATCATCGAGTTGATCGAAGAACTGGTCATCAAAGGCGGCGGCTGGGGATTGTTCCACGGCTGCGCCGCGGGTGATTCCGCCATGGCCGTTGTGTTGAAGGTCGGCTGATGAATGTGTATCCAGTCCGTCATTACGGCGAAAGCCGGAATCCAGTCTTTTCAATTGATTGCTAGATGCCGTTTTTCAACGGCATGACACTGCTCGACTTTGATTGAATACCATGCCAACCCCTCGAACCTATCCCACTGTGGTTCACATGCTGCTGGAAGCAGTGGAGAAATCGCCAGAGCGAGATGCCCTGATCTGCGGTGATGAACGACTGAGCTACGCCGAGTACCTACGCTGTGTCACCGGATTGGCAGCGGAATTATCTGAACTGGGCGTGGCGGGTGAGCGCGTGGTTTTTATTCTCAGCAATTCCCTGGATATTTGCGTGGCCTACTTTGCCGGCCATCTGGCCCGGGCGCAGATCACACCATTAAACCCCCTCTACACTGAGCGTGAAATGCGTCCCATGCTGGAAGACGCCGCGCCCCGGGTGTTGATCTATGACGAGGCCAACCACGAACGTGATGGCCGTCTGGCGGCGGAATTGAACATCCCCCATGTCATTCGCATCGGCGCGGGCGCCGGTAGCCGGCGTGTATCCCGTCCCGATGACTGGCCGGCAACCAGGGTGCCGGCGTCTCTGCCGCAACCCGAAGATTTGGGCACATTGCAATTCACCGGCGGCACAACCGGACGTTCAAAAGGCGCCAATCTGACCCATGCCGCCACATCCATCAACTTGAGCCAGCGGGAAGTCATCTTCCCCATGCGTGACGACGTGGAACGCTGCCTGTGTGTCATGCCGTTGTTTCACTGTTACGCATCCCACACCAACCTCCATGCCATGGCCTATCATCGTGGCACCCTGGTGATCCAGAAACGCTACCATCCCGCCGATGTACTGGAAAATGTGAACCGTGAGCGCATCACCCTGTTCGGCGGCAGCCCGACCCTGTTTGTTGGCCTGATGAACTTTCCCGGATTCGCGCAAGCGGACTTCTCCCGTCTGCACCTCTCGTGCTCGGGTGGATCGCCGCTGCCCGCGGAAGTCCTGGCGCGCTGGGAGGAACGGACCAAGACTCCGATCATCGAAGGCTATGGCCAAACCGAATCCGGGCCGGTGATCTCGTTTAATCCCGTCAACGGTGTGCGTAAACCTGGATCAGTTGGCGTACCGATAGGCCAGACCGAATTGCAAATCGTGGATATTGAATCCGGCGTCAAGCTATTACCCACCGGCGAAAAGGGTGAGATCCGGCTGCGCGGCCCGCAATTGATGCGCGATTACCGCAACCGGCCCGAGGAAACCGCTCAGAGATTGCGCGATGGCTGGTTATATACCGGTGATGTGGGCGAACTGGATAGCGATGGATATTTGTTTGTCACCGGCCGCAAGAAGGAAATGATCATCGTCTCCGGCTACAACGTCTTTCCCCGGGAGGTGGAGGAGGTGCTGCATGCCGAACCGGGTATCAAGGAAGCAGCCGTAGTGGGCCGGGCCGATGACTATCGCGGTGAATTGCCCGTGGCCTTTGTTGTGGCGAAGGAAGGCGCAACTCTGAATTCGGCGGCACTAGGCGCCTTCTGCGCCGACCGGCTTG
>JAYUHG010000188.1:0-4370 GCA_043767195.1 Gammaproteobacteria bacterium
CATCCAGATCTTTTCGGGTAATCGGCGATTTGCCAATTAACACCAATGGTTCCGTCTCTCGATCTTGGGCGGCCGCGGGCGCCAGTACCATCGGCACGAAGAGGGATACTGCTGTGGTGAATACCAAAATTTTTCGCACGTCGCATTCTCCATGGATGTTGTTCATTTTTGGTTTAATCCCCAAACCAAAAAAACACGGGGGCGTACAGCCCCCGTGCTCCGGGTTATTACTGCTACACGTACTGCATTACCACGTAAGCGCCCAGTCCCTGAGGGACTTGACCGAGGTGTCGAAGTACGGCCCGAACAGTTCGCCGGGATGGGCCACATAGATATAGCTGTTCACGCTATTGGCGTAGTTAGCCGCGCCCACAACTCCGTGAAGGAAGTTGATAATACGCGGTCCACCGCTGGTGCCGCCGGTCTGGTTGGTACCGGTACCGACCGTATACGGTGTGCAGCCATTCGGGCTGTCGATACGCGAGGTGTTAGCCCGCGTTTGAACCATATACTGGCCGTTGTAGGGAGCTGCTGCCGGATAGCCGAAGATGTTCCAGGCCTGGTTGGTGGATTGGTTCCAGGCAAAGCCCAAGGACCCTACCCTCTGCGCCAGCGTAAGACCGCCGATATTGCCAACCGCGGCAAAACCGACGTCACGGCACAGGTTGCCGGCCGTGTGCCAGGCCGTGAAGGTGCCAAGCCTATAAGCGGTCCACAGACCATCCTGGGTCGATCCGTTCAGGTAGCGCGGGGCAAAGCGCCAGTTGGTGTGGTATCGCCCCGCACCATTCGAAACGCAATGACCCGCCGTCAGCACCGCGTGGTTACCAGCCGAAGAGCCCGAGCAGACATAGTTCAGGCCGCCGCTGGTGAAGAACACCTTGCCGATGGTCCGGTACGGCTGCAGGCCGTAATAGGCTGTCGGTACGAAAAAGGTGACATGCGGTGGAACATGCGACAGTGGTTCCACGGCCCCTGCTTCAGACGCCATCTCTTCAGGCAGGTCGAACGCACCGGTCAGCGCCAGCGCCGCGGCAGCCTCCTCGGACAGCAAGGCAGACTGCTTGCCGTTTTTGGCCGAGGCGCCCGACTCCTTGCCCGCCGGTTCCGTGCTGCTGAGTGCGAACAACGATCCCGGCGCAGCAGGGGCACCTGCCGGTGCCGGCATGGCCGCCGGTTGTGCGCCCTTCATGCGTTCCGCAGTCCAGTACTCCGGACCGGAGGCCTGGGTGGCGGGCACGTCCATACTGGTGAACTCACTTGCGGGAGCGCTGAGCGGTAAACTGAATAGCACACCCACAGCAGCAGCATACACTCCGTGTATTGGTAATCTGTACATGACGTTACTCCTTAAGTAATGACAGTGTGAAGGATCAGATTCAATCCTCACTGTGCCGCAAACTGCAGGGGGTATACCGCGAAGCGAAATGACGGTTCAGATGCGTGCACATACTCCGTGTGCAAACTTCGCTTCCTTGCCGAAATCCGTTTCTTGATTTACATCCCATAGGTTCAAATCCATGACACAGAGGGGGTCGAAAGTTGTGTACTCTGGTTTGTTATATGGCGCGGCACCTCCTTGTGTGTTTGTCTATCCAGCTAACGAACGCAACGGCACAAAACTTTACCGATAACCTGTATGCCGTTCTCTCAACCTGCGCGTACTACACTAGCAGCGAGTTGTGACAGCTTGATGATAAAAAAACCAGGACAGATACACTCTCCCCATTTACTCTACATACAACTGCACAAGCAAATCAATTCCAGTCATCGGCCTGGATCGTCGTGTTGTCCGGTTATCCAATATAATATGACCCTGAAAAAACGGGGTCGGAGAGGAATGGCACTTACTTAAGCGGTTACCTATTCAATGTAGGGTGGGTTAGGCACGCCGTTTATGCCGTAACCCACCAGCGGTGCCGTCAGGCACTCATTAAAAAATCGTTGTGTTGCTACGCAACGCCCGGTGGGTTCCGCAAAAAACACTAACCCACCCTACATTTCTACATTTTGCTTAAGTGTAAGTAAGTGCCATTTGGGTCGGAGCGGAGTAATCATTTAATGAAGTATTTCACATGACCACTTTCGTTGCATTGTTGCGCGGCATTAACGTTTCCGGCCAGAAGTCGATACGCATGGTGGATCTGCGGAACAGCTTCACGGCGCTCGGTTTTGCGAACGTGCGCAGTTATTTGCAAAGTGGCAACCTGGTGTTTGACGCAAGCCGCGCTGAGCCTCGCAAACTTGCTTCCGCCATCAAAGCGCGCATCGCGGATGACTTTGGGCACGAAGTGGAAGTTTTTGTTCTAACAGCGAAGCAACTCGATCTCGTTGCCAGTTCCAACCCGCTGCCGCCGCGCCGGGGAGCGGACGAAAAAATATTTCACGGCACTTTTCTTTTTCAGCCGGTCTCGAAAGCCTTTTTCCAGAAACTTAAGCTACCTGTCCAAGCCGGGGAGCAGGCGGTGTTGATCGGTCAGGTGGTGTTATTGCATTGTCCGCATGGCTACGGCAGAACGAAGCTGAACAACGTTTTCTTCGAAAAGGCGCTCAAGCTAAGCGCCACAACCAGAAACTGGCGAACGATTCTGGCGCTACAGGCGTTGTGTACGCAGCGGTAAGCAAGCATCAATATTGTCCGCAGTAATATATGGACCGAGAAGGCCAAACCTGATGAGGCCGCAGGTTCGTGGAGAGATGTTATCAAGTGTACCCGCCGCCTTCTTCCGACCAGCTTGACCCGGGTGCGCCCGAGCGCAGGCGTGGTTTCATAAACCCCGTGAATGTGAAACCATAGGCCCATGCTTGGATTCCTGATTCGTCTCTTGATCGTCGCGCTCGGGCTGTGGCTGGCCTCGGCGTGGGTGCCTGGCATTGAGATAAAGGGTGTGTGGACCCTGTTGGCGGCGGCGCTGCTGCTCGGGCTGGTTAACGCCATCATGCGGCCGCTGCTTATTATTCTGACGCTTCCCGTGACGATTATTACGCTCGGGTTGTTTCTGCTGGTCATCAACGCAGCCATGTTCGCCCTGGTGGCGTGGGTGTTTGACGACTTCAACATCGCCGGATTCTGGCCGGCGATGTTCGGCGCCATCGTCGTGAGCCTGACCGGTTGGCTCGCCTCGGCCTTCATCGGCCCGCGCGGCCGCATTGAGGTTTTCGTCGTGCGTCCGCGCTGATTCCTGTTTCATGCTGGATGCCAGAATGGCCGTGAGCCAGGCAGCGGGATACGACCACGCGCCACATCTTAAATATCGCAACGATCAGCGAGCGACGCTTATTTCCTGATGGGCATTGCCAGTAGTGTAATAATGAACTGGCCCGAATGGCACTTACTTAAAGGCCCACACTAGTAGAAACTCCGTCATGCCAGCGAAAGCTGGCATCCAGAATCGGCCAGGCGGCCGATGATTTTTAAACCCTGGATTCCGGCTTTCGCCGGAATGACGACGTATACGGAGATCTATTCTTTAAGTAAGCGCCATTCTGAACTGGCCCCTCTCACGCAAGGAATCCGCCTTCAATGACAAAACGACGCATGGCCTGGCTCACGGCGGCTACGCTTGTGGCCATGCTGGGCGCGTTTGTCTACTTCAGTTATCAGCGTGACATCCGACTCGCGCACGCGCGCATCGCAACCGGCAGCCAGCTGGTCGAGACACCCTGCGGCACCATCGAATACGCGCTCGCGGGCCTCGGCCCGCCGGTGTTGATCGTGCATGGCGCCGGCGGCGGTTACGACCAGGGGTTGGAGTTTGGCCAGATGCTGGTGGGTCGCGGTTTTCGCGTTATCACCGTATCGCGCTTCGGCTACCTGCGTAGCGCACTCCCGGCCGACGCCTCGGCAGCTGCACAGGCCGATGCCTATGCCTGTTTGCTCGATGCGCTCGACACACGCCGGGCGGCGGTCGTCGCCGCATCCGCTGGGTCGCCTTCCGCCATGCAGTTTGCATTGCGGCATCCCGGCCGGATTTCCGCTCTTGTACTTCTGGTTCCGGTCGCCTACGCGCCGCGTCCCACGGTCGCATCGCCAAAGAAACCCTCAGCCGTTACGGCGTTCCTGATCGAGAACGCCCTGAAGTCAGACTTTCTCTTCTGGGCGGCGATGAAACTTTCCCGTCCGGCCACGATTCGCACGATGCTCGCTACCCCACCGGCCGTCGTAGAGCATGCCGATGCTGACGAGCAGACGCGCATCGCGAAATTACTGGAGCATATTCTGCCTGTGAGCCCACGCCGTTTCGGGCTGCTCAATGACGTGGCGGTTGTCGCCGCGCTTCCGCGTTATGACCTGGAACGGATAGCGGCGCCGACACTGATCGTGGCTATGGAAGACGATTTGTTGGGGCTCTTCGATGCCGCCCGCTATA
>JAYUHG010000189.1:0-4365 GCA_043767195.1 Gammaproteobacteria bacterium
CTACAACGACACCTATGGGCATCTCGCCGGAGATGCCGTGCTGGCCGGGATTGGCAAGTTCCTGCTGACCAATTTGCGCACCGAAGATATTGCCTGCCGCTACGGCGGCGAGGAACTGGCCTTGATTATGCCGGATGTTGACCCGGCGGCGCTGATGCACCGGCTTGACGGTATTCGCGAAAAGATTGCCGCACTTCAATTCGAATATCTGTCGCAGCAACTCGGGACTGTGACGTTGTCACTGGGTGTTGCCGTCTTCCCGACCCATGGCGATACGGCGGAAGGATTGTTGCAGGCGGCGGACGCGGCCCTGTACGTGGCGAAGAAGGCCGGCCGCAACCGGGTCGTGATCTCGGGATCGGAAACCATCCCAGTGCCGGAGAACCTGCCCGCGCAATGATGGACCTGTCCTTATAGTGGGAATCCGGGGACAGTATACCGATTAAATTCCGAATGCCGTTTTGAAGTCTATACGCAACAGGCACCTCAATCAGCCGATGTCCATTGGAAGGTCATGACGACGAAATGAATATACTGTCCCCGGATTCCACCTTATTGCATAACACGTCGTTCAACCCGGACGCGCAATAGCGGCGCGTCGGTTAACTCTGCGTTCACTGACACAATTTCAACAGTTGCTCCTGCCAGACCCCATGCCGCGTAATAATCTGATCCAGCGTCACCCGTTCCAGCATATTGGGGTAGCGCGCCAACACCATGTCGTGGGCGCCGGCTTGATCGCCGCAGCAATCCTCCACGATAGCTACCAGATAGCCGCGCTGCGCGGCGGAAGCGCCGGTAAGCAGTACGCACACCGCGGTGACCAGACCCGCCACCAGCACGTAGCGCTTGCCGTTTCGCTGTAGCCATTTCTGCACTTCGGGATTGCAGAAACTGTCATAGGCTTGTTTATACAGCACCGGTTCGCCGGGTAATTCCCGCGCACAGGGCATCACCTCAATGCCGGGTGTACCTTCGATGCAGGGCAGCGATCCGAGTAGTTTGTAGCGCGCCATCCAATCGGAGCCATCTGCTTTGAATCTAGCGCGGATGTGAAGGACTTGCAGTCCCTCCGCGCGGCAAGTGGACAACAAGTGCGCGACGTTTTCTTTGAAGCGGGGAAACTTCTCGTCCATGCCCGCCGGCCAGAAGTCCTGCTGCACATCTATCAGCAGCAACGCATACTCACTCCAATCGCGCTTGCTCATGTCCTGGTGCCGGTGGCGGGTAGCGCGAGATCCGCGAGTGCATTGAGTTTGTCTCCGGTCACGCGAAAAGTCGTCCACTCATCCATGGGCACGGCGCCCAAGGACCGGTAAAAACCAATGGCCGGTTCGTTCCAATCCAGCACTGACCACTCCAATCGCCCGCATTGGCGCTCCCGAGCCAGGTGCGCGATGTGGGCCAGCAATGCGCGCCCTATGCCGCGACCACGAAACGCCGGGCGCACGAACAAATCTTCCAGATATATTCCGGGACGGGCCAGGAACGTGGAATAGTTGTGGAAGAAAAGCGCGAAGCCGGCGGGCTTGCCTGCATCGGTGGCAATCAGCGCTTCCGCCGTGGCGCGGGGGTCGAACAATGTTTCCGCCAATAGTGCCTCCGTTGCTACCACGTCGCCTTCGAGCTTTTCGTATACAGCCAGCTCTTTAATGAGCGCCAGAATGAGTGCCGCGTCGCTGCGCACGGCGGGGCGGATGTGTAGCGTCACTTGCGCTGTGCTACCCGGGGAATGCCGGCCTTGGCGGCGCCATCATAATCAATGACCCAGGGTTCCGCGCGGGCGGCGGCGATCCATTCCGCCACGTCTTTTTGCGCCCGCACCGCGGCCACATACTGTTGCACCGCGGCATTCAACTGTACGTTGTAGGTGTGAATGCGCATGACCACCGGGGCGTATATGCAATCCGCGCCGGACCATGTTCCAAACAGAAACTCGCCACTGGTTCCGTACTGGGAGCGACAATCGGTCCAGATTAGTTCAATGCGTTTCAAGTTCGCCTGTACTTCCTGGGGCATGCTGCGTCCTGATTTGTCAGTGCTGATATCCATGGGCATGGCACGGCGCAGGTCTGCGAAGCCGGAGTGCATCTCAGCACAGATGCACCTGGCGTGTGCGCGCTGCCCGGAGTCCCGTGGCCAGATACCGGCCAAGGGAAATTGCTCATGCAGATACTCGGCGATGGCCAGGGAATCCCACACAATATTCTTGCCATGATGCAGACAGGGCACCATGCCGTTGGGGCTGACAGCCTGAATTTGTGATTTGAATTCCGGCGTGTCCAGCGGGATCATCTGCGCCTCGAAATCCAGTCCAGATAGGCGCGCCAGCAACCAGCCGCGCATTGACCAGGAGGAATAATTCCTGTTGCCGATGTAGAGCGTGGATTTCATGCTCAATGCTTCTATTTACCCATGGCTACCACGGCAATTTCCAGAAATTTATCCGTGGACAGAAATCCCTTGCCCATGGATTCTTCATAGTCAGCCAGCGGCTTGGCAGCGCGGATTTCATCCAGAGTCTTGCCTTGATGGAGCAATTTTCCTACACGCTCACGCACATCACTTAAAAACCCGCGGTAGGTCTCCACCACCTTGCGATCAGCCAGGGGACCATGGCCGGGGATGATCCGGGTCTTGTCGTCAGCGAGTTTCAGAACCACGTCCACGGCGGCGATCATGCCGTCCAGTGAACCGCCATTGCCACTGTCAATGAAGGGATAGAGACCGTTAAAACACACGTCGCCGGTATGGATCACATTGGCCGCGCGAAAATGCACAATGCTGTCACCATCGGTATGGGCATTTTTCACATGGATAGCGTGGATGTCGTGGCCATTCAGATAAAATGTGGCCGTGTCATTAAATGAAATCACTGGCAGCGCCGCTTTGGGTGACGGCGGGACTTTGTTGTTAAAGGCGGCAAGAAAATTTTCTTTGGTCATGCGCTCATAGACCTGATCGTGGGCAACAACCACGGTCCCGTCCCGCGCCAGATTCTCGTTACCGCCGGTGTGGTCCCCATGCCAGTGGGTATTCAACACGAAACGCACAGGTGCCTTGGACAGCTTGGCCACGGCGGCCTTGATCCTGGCGGTCAGCGGCGCGTACTGGTCATCAATAAGAAACACGCCGTCTTCGCCCACGGAAACACCGATATTGCCGCCCTGCCCCACGAGCATGTAAATGCCATCGGCCACCGGGATGGTTTCAATCTTTACGTCCTTGAATTTGTCCGCTTCCTCATCCGCGCCCATTGCCGGCATCGCCGCATCCAGGCAGAGCAACAAAAATAAATCAGCAAAATGCCTTTTCATTATTATGTCTCCTGAAGTTTCGTTAAGGTCGCCGGGCATCATTCATTCTTATACACCACACCGTCCTTCATCACGAAAGCCATGCGGTTCATCAACTCAATATCCTGCAGCGGATCGCCGCGCACGGCGACAATATCCGCCAGCTTGCCGGCGGTCAGGGAGCCCAAGTCCTGTTCCCGGCGCAGGACTTTCGCCCCATTCAATGTTGCTGACTTGATCGCCTCCAGGGCCGGCATGCCCGCCTCCACCATGTAGCCGAATTCCATGGCATTCAACCCATGGGGAAACACGCCCGCATCGGTGCCAAAGGCGATCTTCACGCCGTCCTGGTAGGCCGCGGCAAAGGTCCGCTGGATCTGCGGCCCCACCGCTGCTGCCTTGGCGCGGATAATTTCGGGGAAATAGCCGGGTTCTTCGGCTTTTTTTGCCGTCCAACGGCCCGCGGAAATGGTCGGCACATACCAGGTGCCATGTTCCTTCATCAACCCGCGCGCCTCGGCATCCATAAAGGTGCCGTGTTCAATGGAGTCCACGCCGGCGCGGATGGCGCGCTTCATGCCTACGGCGCCGTGGGCATGTACGGTCACCGGCAGGTTGTAGTCTCGGGCCGCTTCCATGACGCCAGCCAGTTCCGCGTCGGTAAACTGGGGGTTGTCAGCGCTTTTGGCCAGGCTGAGGACGCCGCCGGTGACCGTGAGCTTGATGACATCGGCGCCTTCCTTGTAACGCTGACGCACGGCTTTGCGCGCGTCATCAGCGCTATTGATGACCCCCAGTTCCGGCCCCGGATCACCCATATATTCCAGACGCAGACCATTAGTGGGATCGGAATGACCGCCGGTGGTGGCGAGTCCCGCTCCAGCGGTGAAAATTCTCGGCCCGGGAATATATCCCGCCTCTACCGCCCGTCGCAGGGCATAGGAGACACCGCGCTCTTTTTCGCCGAGGTTACGCACTGACGTGAATCCCGCCAACAGTGTGCGTTCGGCAAAAGTGACCGACCGAAACGCATAGTCGGCCTGGTCCATGAAAAAGGCATCGCTGTGAA
>JAYUHG010000190.1:0-4361 GCA_043767195.1 Gammaproteobacteria bacterium
GCGCTGAAAGAATTGATAAACACGCGATTCAAAAACTCCAGGCAGTCCGGCCCACGGATTTCGAATTTTCCCAGGCTGGAAACATCCGCGATACCGATGGCGCCGCGCACGGCGCGGCATTCACGCATAATGGTATCGGCAGGTTTCTCTCCCGCTCGCGGGAACCGCGCCGGTCGCAGCCACAGTCCGTTGTAATCGAACGCAGCCCCGGCCTTCTCGTGCAGCGTATGCATGGGTGTGCGGCGCAACGGCGCGAGACGCCCGTCACGGGACTCACCGGCCAAAGTGCCCAACGTCACCGGCGTGAAAGGTGGACGAAAAGTCGTAGTGCCCACGCTGGCGATCGGTTGCTGGCGTTCGTTTGCCAACAGCGCCAACCCGCCGGGATTTGAAGTCTTGCCCTGATCCGTGCCCATGCCGAGCGTGGTGTAACGCTTTACATGCTCCACGGATCGGTAGCCTTCGCGGTGGGCAAGCTGAATATCATCCACGGTGACATCGTTCTGCAGATCCACGAAACGCTTGTGGCGTGAGGGCGATGGTGGCACGGACAACAATTTGGAACTTGTGCCCGCAAGCCGGGCGTCCAGCGCGGGCATCGGCAATACCGTAGTGTAGTTGCAATTCGTCGCCGCGGCAGCGCCGGCCCTGGCACCCTCGAAAAGACAAGCAGGCAAATCCCATGTGCCATTGATTGCGCCAGCGCAAAGGTTCGCCTGCTTGGGCAGGCCGGGAACGAAGCCGCCCAGCGGAGCGTCGTAGTGATTTTTGCCGCCGGATTGCGCATGCAGGTGCAAATTCGGCGTCCAGCCCCCGGACACACAGAGCAGATCACAACGGATTTTTTCCGGGTTTCCGGATTGCCATTGGCCGTCTTTTATTGCGTTGATCTCCACCGCTTGCAACAGCCCTCGTCCCAGTGCCTGGACTACACCAGACCCAGGCAGGTGACGGATGCGGCGATGTTCCAGTGCCGCGCGCAATTCCGGGTCCACTTCGGAGCGCGGGTCCACCACCGCGACGACGCTGACGCCGGCATTATGGAGATCCAGCGCGCTGCGGTAGGCGCTGTCATTATTAGTGATGACAACAGCGACTCTGCCAGGGCGCACACCGTATTCATTTACATACCCTCGTGCAGCACCGGCCAACATGATGCCGGGCAGGTCGTTGTTGCCGAATATCAGCGGTTGTTCCTGGGCGCCGGTGGCGAGGATCACCTGCCGTGCCCGCACCCGCCACAGGCGCTGCCGGGGTTGACGGATGGAGGCGCGTTGCACCGGTGACAAATGATCGCTCAGGCGTTCCACCAGGGCGACCAGATTGTGGTCGTAATAACCAAAGGCAGTAGTGCGCAACAGCACACGGACGTTGTCTCGCTTTGACAGCGCGGTGTAATTATTCAGCGCCCAATCCATGCCGCCCATGCCGCCAACTTGCGCGCGTTCCCGGCACAGCCAACCACCGGCACGGGCATGATCGTCCACCAATATGATATCGGCGCCCGCGTGAGCCGCGGCCTCCGCGGCGGTAAGCCCAGCCGGTCCGGCACCCACTATCAACACATCACAGTTGGCAAAGCGTTGCTCATATTGATCCGGGTCTGGCGCGGTCGGCGCCCGGCCCAGCCCGGCAGCGCGTCGAATGAGCCGCTCATAACCGGGCCAGAATGCCGCGGGCCACATGAAGGTCTTGTAATAAAAACCGGCGGCCAGGAGTGGAGACAGCCAGTCATTGATCGCCAGCAGGTCGAAGCGCAGCGCGGGCCAGTGATTCTGACTGCTGGCAATCAAATCATCGTACAACTCGGTTTGGGTGGCGCGGGTATTGGGCTCGGTGTAGGGTCCTTGACCCAGTTGCAGCAACCCGTTGGGTTCATCCGCGCCAATGGAAAAGATGCCCCGTGGACGATGGTATTTGAAACTGCGACCCACGAGCCGAACACCATTGGCGAGCAGAGCCGAGGCCAGCGTATCGCCGCGCATACCGGCAAAGTCGCGGCCATCAAACGTGAACCGGTAAACACTGTCACGGTCAACCACTCCGCCGCTACTGGTGCGAAACGGCTGTGTCATGGAACCGGCGCCGGGGCGACCGGCCCCATGGGCAGAGATTTTGCTACCACATGGGTGAGATTGTTCCGGGACAGCACAAGCCAGCCACGGCAGCCATCGGCATGCTGCCATATCTCGTCGTGCTCACCGATGTGGTTATCCCGCAGCCAGGTGCGTGATTCAAACTCGACCGCCGTCTCGCGCAGCCAGTCTCGCGGCAGCGCCTGGGCATCACAGTGGTAACGAAACTCAATGTGGGCGCGTGGCCCGCACCAGGGGCAGGGGATCAGTTGCATAGTGTCAATGCCGGTGCGGCCAGGGGCCGGCGCCACGTTCATCAATGGTGGCGCCGGACTGAAACCGATCCAGACTGAACGGCGCCAGGATTTCCGGCACCGAATCTTTTGCCAGCATTTCGGCGAATAAAAAGCCAGAGCCTGGGGTGGCCTTGAATCCGCCATAGCACCAGCCGCCATTAATATAGAGTCCATGTACCGGTGTCGTGCCGATGATGGGTGAGCCATCCATGCTCATGTCGTTGATGCCGCCCCAGGTGCGCATGAGCCGCAGGCGGCTGAAGCTGGGGAACAGGCTCAAGGTATAGCGGGCAATATCTTCAATGCGCGGCAGGTTCCCGCGCTGGCTGTAGCTCGGGTAGAAATCCAGATCCGCGCCCATGATGATCTCGCCCTTGTCGGACTGACTCACATAGCAGTCATAGGCGTTTGCCATGACTACGGTGTGCAAGATCGGCTTGACCGGCTCGGACACCATGGCCTGGAGTAAATGGGATTCCATGGGAAGTTTGACTCCGGCCATGGCGGCGAGTTGACTACTGTGTCCAGCGGTGACAATGGCGACCTGATCAGCGCGAATGGCGCCACGGTTGGTGGTCACACCGCGGATCCGCCCCTGCTCAATCTGCATGCCGGTGACTTCGCAGTTTTGAATGATGTCCACGCCGAGCGAGTTTGCGCCACGGGCATAACCCCAGGCCACGGCATCATGACGCACGGTGCCGCCGCGCCGTTGCAATAATCCACCCTGCACCGGAAAGCGTGTTCCGGCGTTGCAGTTCAATATGGGCACGAATTCCCGCACTTCCTTGCGCGATAACAGTTCCGCGTCAATGCCGCGTACGCGCATGGCATTGCCGCGCCGCGCCAGGCTGTTCATGTGACCGTCGCTGTGCCCGAGCCAGAGGTTCCCGCGCGGGCTGTACATGACGTTGAAGTTCAATTCCTGGGTGAGTCGTGCCCACATCTGTAACGAGAACTCATACAGACGTGCGTTGTCTTCCAGCAGGTAATTGGATCGGACGATGGTGGTATTGCGACCGGTATTGCCACCGCCGATCCAGCTCTTTTCCAGCACTGCCACATCGGTGATGCCGTGATTGCGCGCCAGGTAATAAGCCGTGGCCAGCCCATGGCCGCCGCCGCCGATGATAATGACCTGGTAATTTGCCTTGGGAGCGGCTTCGCGCCAGACCGCTGGCCAGTGCCGGTTACCGGACCAGGCGTGGCGCAACAGGTTGAATGCTGAGTAATTTTTCACTCCTCTATTATCCGGGATTCGGGGGCTGGTTGTCAGGCGGATTGCAACCATTTGGGCTGCTATTGCGTCGGAAATAGTGAGAAGCGTGACGCGTGAAACGGGGTCATTGTCAATAATGTTGTGCCCAATGGCGATCGGGGGCTGAAGCGGATATGGAAAATGTCAGTGGTGAGGTGGGATAGGCGCGCTTTGACAATTGAATGTGCGCATCAATCCGGTGACTGGGCTGGGCGGCGATCTTGAGAACGATCTGACTGACCAAAAGCCGGAGCGGGAACGCTTTACCGGGGCGGGCCTGGAATTGCCACCGGGGTAGGGCGTTTTCGATTCAAACAATGTGACGCAGGTCTCAGTTCCGAAATTATTTAGACCCATGCAAGCCGATCCGAGGTAATGACGGGTGCTATGCATAGACCCTGCTGCATATCTGGGTCATAATTTCCCCATGTCGTCCCCCGGCAACACTTGCATCTTGGGCCTCATTCCAGCCACGGATGCCAATGTCCACCCATGACGGGCGGAAAGGAGCTAACTGTGAGCAGAAAATTCAACGTCCTGGTATTGGCATCATTGTCGCTGGCGACTGTAATGGCTGTGGCCGGTGGCCGTCCGGATCAAGTGCCGTTTCCCGACGGATACAGCACCACTTTCAAGAATTACATCACTCGAAACCGCGCCAACGGCAAGCCAGAGGTTGCGAAGATATACGCCAATGAAACCGCACAGCAAAGCGGCAAGGCCGGTGGCCCG
>JAYUHG010000191.1:0-4332 GCA_043767195.1 Gammaproteobacteria bacterium
AGGGTGGTCTGCGCCAGTTGCGTGATGGCGGCGATGTAATTGGCGGAGCCATAGGAGGCCTGGCGCGGATCCATGACCTGGTAATAAAGCACCCCGTCCACGGCCAGTTGCGTGTTATCGCGGGTGATACATACTTGCTCCGGCACATCCAGCGAGACCTCCTTCAGTGAATGGGAATAAGCCACGCGTTCGTAAAAAGGCACCACCAGACTGAGTCCCGGCTCCAAAATGCGGTCAAAACGTCCCAGCCGCTCCACCACCAGCGCAAACTGTTGCGGCACGATGCGCACGCCTTCAATGATAAAGGCGACAACGACGCCGATGAAAAACACATACAGCGCGTATTGCTGGAGTGAAGGAACCATGGCGGTGCCAAAGGCCGCTGCCATGACCATTATGAGTTTGCCTAACATGGGAATACTCCTGGGTGAACGCTGAGTGTCGGATGAAAATAATTACGGCGGCGGCTGGACGCTGACGTGCAGTGTATTGCCTTCGCTGGATTGAACATACACCGTGGTCCCGGGCTGCAAATCCGCGCCGCCGGCAACACGCGCCTCCCAACTGGCGTCGCGGTAATGGACGCGGGCGCGACCGGTAGCCTGATCCGTCCAATTCTCAAATCGGGCCGGCATGCCGGCGTCAATGGAAGGCATCTTGTTCGCGGTATTCACGCCGCGATAGGCATGTACCAGATAGGCGCCGATACCGGAAACCAGCGCGGCGATCAATATCTGAATGGGGAAATTCAGGCCGAAAACCGCGGCGCCGGCGGCGCCGAAGCAGGCCACCCCCAGAACCAGCAGATAAAATGTCCCCGTGGCCATTTCGATGATGAGCAGAGCAAATCCCAGAATCAGCCAGATAATATGCGGTTCCATGGCGGGCTAATCTTGCACAGGGTTGGGGGGAAAGCAACAGGCGTCCACGGGGCGTTAGCGGTGAAATTCCGTGCTACGCTGGGAACGGGTTTGACGGTGGTGTACCGGCGCCCGGAAAGCAACGATTGGAAAATGGGAGGGTCCATGCAAGAGGACAAAGGGGCGGTTACCACACGTATCCTCTGGTTCGCCATGGCCGGGGTTTTTGCGGCCTGGGGCCTGGTGTGGGTGTTTATACTGCCGCTGGAGGACCGCGGCACCATCGGCGATATGTTCGGCGTGGTGAACGCGCTGTTTTCCGGACTGGCATTCATCGGCATTATTTACACCATTCTGTTACAAAGCCGGGAACTGCAATTGCAACGCCGCGAACTGTCCCTGACGCGTACCGAGATCGAAGGCCAGAAACTGCAACTGGTGGCGCAGAATGAAACCCTGCGCAGAGAGAGTTTTGAGCATACCTTCTTCGCCCTGTTGCGTCTGCAAAGCGACATCCTTGGCACCATGGATGTGCGTGGCCCTGATGGTCAATCAGTCAAGGGTCGAGATTGTTTCAGGCTGTTCTGCAAACGCTTTCGTGTTTGCTATGCGGAACATTTGGACCGCCATCCCCAAGCCCCCGAATTGGAGCGTATCAATGCCGCCTATGGGCGTTTCTTCGACGAGAACCAGGCCGAGCTGGAACATTATTTTCGTTCGCTCTACAACACGGTGAAGTTCGTCAAGATCAGCGAGGTCAACGAAAAACGCTTTTACACCAATCTGGTTCGATCACAGCTTTCCAGCTATGAAGTTGTGTTGTTGTTCTACAGTTGCCTGAGTGACTTTGGCCGGGACAAGTTCAAGCCGTTACTGGAGGAGTTCGCGCTGCTGGAGGCGTTGCCCCGGGCGCTGTTGATCAATTCCACCGACCATCTGTTGCTGTACGAGGCCGGGGCATTCGGCTGAACCGAAGTTTGGGCCGAGGTGTGCTGCTGGATTATCATGTGGTTTGGTGTACCTAAACGTAACTAAGGGGGATTTATGGGTGAATTACCGAATTTTCTCGCCGTCATCCTGGCGGCGGCGGCAAGTTTTCTCGTTGGTGGTGTCTGGTACTCAAAAGTGGCATTTGCAAAACAGTGGATGGAAGACACCGGCATCACCGAGGAAAAGGCGAAACAGGCGGACATGAAGATTGTCTTCGGCGGCGCCTTCGCACTGAATTTTCTCGCCGCCCTGGTCATGGCCCTGTATCTGAAAGATGCTGACTCGCTGTTCAAGGCAGTCTCATTCGGGTTTGCGGCGGGAAGCTGCTGGGTGGCGACGTCGTTTGGTGTCAATTATCTGTTTGAGCAGAAACCGCTGCGGCTGTTCTTCATCAACGGTGGCTATGTGGTGGCGCAATTCACCGTCATGGGATTGGTGCTCGGGCTATTCTTGTAATTTTGACAGGAACCGGGGCGCATGATCGGCTGTAATGCGCTCCGCGTTTACTTGCCATATTTCCCGGAAAGGAGAGACTTATGGAACTTGTAGCAATGGTGACCGCACTTATCCTGGTGCAATACATGGTGTTTGGATTTTTGGTGGGGCAGGCGCGGGGCAAGACCGGCATCAAGGCGCCCGCCATCACCGGCGATCCGGTATTTGAGCGGAATTTCCGCGCGCACCAGAATTCCATGGAGCAACTGGTAGCCACCCTGCCGGCGTTATGGTTGTTTGCGACTTATGTCCGCGCGGATGTGGCCGCCGCACTGGGTGTGGCCTATTTAGTCGGGAGGACTCTGTATTTCCGCGCCTACGTCACCGATCCAGCCAGCCGCGGTCCTGGTTTTGGCATCGGCTTTCTCGCCACATCCGTGTTGATTCTGGGCGGTCTGGTCGGCGCCGGCTTGCGATGGCTTGAATAAGAAAAAAGGGGTCGGAGTGATTTATTTTGGTGCATGCTTGAGTCTGGACGAGTTTTTGACGATGATTCAGCGGTAATTTCCCCCAATGGCAAAGGAGTTGCCATGCCGCGAAAGACACGGATGTATATCGCAGGTGTGCCCGCGCATGTGGTGCAACGCGGGAACAACCGCAATGACACTTTCTTTTGCCCGGATGATTTTTTGCGCTATCGGCACTGTCTGGGCGAAGGATTGCAGCGCTATGGCGTTGCATTGCATGCCTACGTGCTGATGACCAACCATGTGCATTTGCTCATGACTCCTGGAGATCTAACCGGAATTTCCAGCGTCATGCAGCATGTGGGTCGGCATTATGTGCTGTACGTAAATCGGAAGTACCAACGCACGGGAACACTTTGGGAGGGGCGCCATAAGGCGAGCCTTATCCATGCCAACGATTATCTGCTGACCTGCATGCGCTACATCGAGATGAACCCGGTGGTGGCTTGCATGGTTGAAAATCCGGTGCAATATCGGTGGTCTTCGCACAGATTTCATGTGTCGGGGGGAAAGGATGAACTGCTTACAGAGCACGACGTTTATCGGCGCTTGGGCGCGGATAGGTCAGAGAGACAGATCCGCTATCTGGAATTCATAAATTCCCCGTCTCGACCAGACGAAATAGAGCAAATCCGGCAATGCCTGACCTATAACCACCCCCTGGGGAATGCGCGGTTTTGCGCCGAAATAGAATCAGCGCTCGGTCTCAAGATAGGTTATTGCAAAAGAGGCCGCCCAGAAAAAAAGGGGTCGGAGTGATTTATTTCGGTGCATTGCACCAAATTAAATCACTCCGACCCCTTTTTCTGTTGCGACCCCTTTTTCTGTTGGCGTGGCATGTACTGCTCCCGGTAGATGTCCACAAACGCCAGCACCATAGCGATGAGTAGTGGGCTGATGAGCGCGCCCACCAGGCCGTAGACACGGATACCACCCAGGATGCCCAGGAACAACAGCAGGATAGGCAGACCCGCCTGGCCGCCGACGATGTAGGGGCGCAGGAAGTTGTCTACCAGCCCGACCACGAACATGCCCCAGAGCACCAGGCCGATGCAGGCGAACGTCTGGCCTTCAATCAACAGATAAGTGGCGGCGGGGATCCACACCAGGCTGGCGCCCACGAAGGGCACCACCGCCAGCAATGCCCCGGCAAAACCCAGGAACACCGGGAACGGTACACCGGCCACGGCCAGGCCGATGCCGGTCAAGGCGCCCTGCGCCGAGGCGGTGACAAACGCGCCGCGGATGATGGCCGACATGGTGCGTTCCAGGCGGGCAATGATGCGCCATTTGTATTCTTCTTCCATGGGCACCAGGTCCGCTATCCAGCGCACGATGCGGTGTCCGTCGCGGAAAAAGAAAAACACCGCCAGTACCAGCACGATCAGGTCCAGCAATACCAACACGGCTTTTTTCAACATGGACACGCCGGCGCTGGTGATGGAGTTGCCGATCTCCTTCAGCGCATCCAGGGCGATACCCTTCAGGTCCACCTGCCAGCTCAGGATGTACGGGCTCAC
>JAYUHG010000192.1:0-4311 GCA_043767195.1 Gammaproteobacteria bacterium
CCCCTGTCCGGACTGCGGCGGGACGCGGCTGAATCTGGCCGCGCGTCATGTATATATTAATGAGACGACCCTGCCCCAGGTCTCGGCCATGACCGTGCAGCGGGCCAGGGATTTTTTTGCCGCGCTCACCATGGCTGGGCAGCGCGGCGAAATTGCCGCCAAGATACTGAAAGAGGTGGGGGAGCGGCTGCGATTCCTTATTAATGTGGGGCTGGAATACCTGACCCTGGACCGCAGCGCCGAGACCCTGTCCGGTGGCGAGGCCCAGCGTATCCGTCTGGCCAGCCAGATCGGCGCCGGACTGGTGGGTGTCATGTATGTGCTGGATGAACCCTCCATCGGTCTGCACCAGCGTGACAATGCGCGCTTGCTGGGGACATTGAAGCAACTGCGCGATCTGGGTAATACCGTCATCGTAGTGGAACACGACGAAGAGGCCATCAACGCCGCGGACCATGTGGTGGATATGGGTTTGGGCGCAGGAGTCCATGGTGGCCGGGTGGTGGTGCAGGGGCTGCCCGCGGACATTGCCGCCCATCCGGAGTCACTGACCGGGCAGTATCTGTCCGGGCGCTTGAGTATCGAAACGCCGGCCCGACGCACACCGTTCAATCCGGTGCGCGTGATGCGGCTCACTGGCGCGCGGGGTAATAATCTTAAAAATGTGACGTTGGAGATCCCCGCCGGACTCATGGTATGCGTGACCGGTGTGTCCGGTTCGGGCAAATCCACATTGGTAAATGACACGCTGTATGCCATTGCCGCGCGGCAATTAAACGCCAGCAATATCAAGCCCGCCGCCTATGAAAATATCGAAGGCCTGGAATTATTCGACAAGGTGGTGGACATTGATCAGAGTCCCATCGGACGCACACCCCGCTCCAACCCTGCCACCTATACCGGCCTGTTCACGCCCATGCGCGATCTGTATTCCTCCACGCCCGAGGCCCGCTCCCGCGGCTATCAGGCCGGTCGGTTCAGTTTCAATGTCAAGGGCGGTCGCTGCGAGGCCTGCGAGGGTGACGGCGTTATCAAAGTAGAAATGCACTTCCTGCCGGATATCTACGTCACCTGCGATGTCTGTAAGGGCCGGCGTTACAACCGCGAGACCCTGGAAGTCACGTACAAGGGCAGGAATATCTACCAGGCGCTGGACATGACGGTGGAGGAGGCGCGGGTATTTTTCGATCCGGTGCCGGTGATCGCGCGCAAATTGCAAACCCTGCTGGACGTGGGCCTGTCCTACATCCGCCTGGGGCAGAATGCAACGACCCTGTCCGGCGGCGAGGCGCAGCGGGTGAAGTTATCGCGGGAATTATCCAAGCGCGACACCGGTAATACTCTCTATATACTGGATGAACCCACCACCGGCCTGCATTTCCATGACATCCGGCAATTGCTCCATGTGCTGCATCGCCTGCGCGATCATGGCAACACCGTGGTGGTGATCGAACATAATCTGGATGTGATCAAGACCGCGGATTGGGTCATTGATCTGGGACCCGAAGGCGGAGATCGGGGCGGCGAGATAGTCGGCGCCGGAACGCCGGAGCAGATCGCGGCATTGCCCGGCAGTCATACCGGCAGATTTCTGTCGCCGATGCTGGCACGATCCCATGGTGACAGACAGAATTCGATAACCGGGCGCCGCGTGGCGTAGGAGATATCAGCGTGAAAAATCCAGAAGAGATTGAGGTGGAATTGCGGCAAAAAAGGATCGAAGTGCGCGAACGGGTGGACGCCATCCGGCGCGATGCCGGCGGCGGCCTGGATCCGGATCTCGAGACGCATGCGGCGCAAGCGGATGATGCCGCGGCGCTTGACGTTTTGCTGAAGCAGGCCTTGTCCGAGCTGGAGGAAATTGAGCAGAAGCTGCGCGCCCAGGACTAAGTGAAGTCCAGATCTACGATCACAAAGCGTAAACAATCATGACCGGTACACGCTTTACTATTGAGGTTCGCCCGCGAATCCCGGCGGAACTGGCGCGCTTGCAGGAATTGGCCGGCGACTTGTATTTCAGCTGGGACCGTTACACACGCGGCCTGTTCTATTACCTGGATCCGACTCTGTGGGAGGAATGCCGCCATAATCCCAAGGTCTTCCTGCGCCGCGTCTCCCAGAAGCGGCTTGAGGAGGCCATGCGCGACCGCGCATTCCTGGAGGAATATCAGCGCACACTGGCTTATCACGATATTTATTTGAATGAATCCCGCCAACTGGGCGCGAAACACACGCTGGGCGATCAGTTGGTGGCGTACTTCTGTGCCGAGTTCGGCCTGCATGAGAGCCTGCCGGTGTATTCCGGCGGCCTGGGCATACTGGCCGGGGATTTCTGCAAGGCCGCCAGCGACATCGCCCTGCCATTTGTCGGAGTCGGGCTGTTTTACCGGGCCGGCAATCTGAGCCAGACCATTGATGAGCACGGCCACCAGCAATCCCACCATGAGCCGGTGGATCCCGAAGACCTGCCGATCCGACCGGCCCGCGGTGCAGATGGAAACCAGGTGGCCGTTAGCGTTGCACTCCCCCAGGGCGAAGTACGGATTGCGGTCTGGCACGTCAAGGCGGGGCATACCAATCTCTATCTGCTGGATACCGATGTGCCGGAAAATTCGGGGCCGGATCGGGCGATTACCCAGCAACTCTACCCGGCTGACAAGGAGGCGCGGCTGCGGCAGGAGATAGTCATGGGCATCGGCGGTGTGCGCGCGTTGCGCGCACTGGGCCTCAATCCGACCGTCTGGCACATCAACGAAGGGCATCCGTGTTTGATGTTGCTGGAGCGTTGTCGCGAATTGGTCCACGGCGGCATGGCGTTTCACGCGGCTGTGGAAGCGGTCGCCGCCGCCAGTGTGTTCACCACCCACACCCCGGTTGCGGCCGGTCACCAGGTCTACGACGTGGGGTTGATGCGCGCGTACTTTGCGGATTTCATTCGGGACCTCGGCATCAATGACGCCGAGTTTCTGGAACTGGGTGCGAACGGGAATGGCAATGAATTCAATCTCACGACCTTCGCGCTGCGCTGCTGCAGGTATTACAACGGTGTCAGCAAGATCCATCGCCGCGTTGCCGCCGAACTGGAATGTCATGTCTGGCCGGAAATTCCGGTGGCTGAGAACCCCATTGGCGCAATCACCAACGGCATTCATGTGCCGACTTTTCTGGCGCGTAACTGGTTTGGCGTACTCGATGATCCGGGCTGGCATAATGAAATGCTGAATCCGGAATACTGGCGTCGCATCGAGGCGATTCCCGACGCCACGTTCTGGGGTGTACGCATGTCATTGAAGGCAAACCTGCTGGCCGAGTGCCGGCGTCTGACGGAGCTGCGCTGCCGGCGTCTGGGCAACAGCGAGGCCCAGATTAACTCCGCCACCGAGCTGTTGCGCCGCCCCGATGACGTGATGGTCATCGGCTTCGCCCGGCGTTTTGCCACGTATAAACGCGCCACGCTGCTATTCGATGATCCGGAGCGGCTGCGACGTTTGCTCGGTCAGTCACAGCGGCCGGTGCTGCTGATCTTTGCCGGTCGTGCGCACCCCAATGATGATCCCGGCAAGGAACTGATCCGGCGCATCCATGAATTTTGCGCGCAACCCGGATTTCAGGGGCGCATCCTGTTGCTGGAGGGTTATGATCTGGCGCTGGCGCGCAAGCTTGTTGCCGGCGCCGATCTCTGGGTCAACGTCCCGGAATATCCCCTGGAAGCCAGTGGCACCTCCGGTATGAAGGCGGCCATCAACGGTTCGGTGAACTTGAGTATCCTGGATGGCTGGTGGGCCGAGGCCTTCAATGGGCGTAACGGTTGGGGCTTGCAGCCTCACACCGCCGAGTCCAGGCCGGAACTGCGCCGGCAAATGGAGGCGAAAGAATTGCTGGATGCGCTGGAAAACCAGGTCTTGCCGTTGTACTTCAACAAGACAGCGGGTTACTCAGAAGGCTGGGTCAAGCTGGCCAAGGAATCCATGTCCTCGGTCATTCCGCGCTATAACGCCCAGCGCATGGTGGTGGATTATATTGACCAGCTTTACTTTCTCGCCGCGGGCAGCGCGCAGAAACTGCTGGCAGACAATGGCGCCGGCGCCCGGCAACTGGCGCAATGGAAACAGGTAGTGCGGCGCCACTGGCACGGCGTGTCGCTGCGGCGGATTGACGCAGGACTCAGCAAGCTGCATCACGGTGAGGCATTTACCGCCGCTGTGGCCGTCAATCTCAATGGTTTGCGCGACACTGACATTATCGTCGAGTGTCTGCTGGGCAAACCCACGGAGGACGGTGAGGTCGGGAATTGCACCAAGCATATACTTG
>JAYUHG010000193.1:0-1781 GCA_043767195.1 Gammaproteobacteria bacterium
GGTTGTGCGGTGTGTATCGCCCGTTGTCCCTGGAGCACCCCGGGCCGCGCCCTGAAATTGGCGGAGCGTTTTGCCGTGCGCATGCGCGAGGCTGCCAGTGACCAGTGATTTTGTCATCGTCGGCAGCGGCATCAATTCGCTGGTGTGCGCGGCGCTCCTGGCCAAGAAGGGCTACAGAGTGCGTGTACTGGAACGCAATGATCGCCCTGGTGGCTGCATCCGCACGGAGGAATTGACGCAGCCGGGATTCGTCCACGATGTGTTGTCCTGCTGGCATCCCTTGTTCGTCACTTCACCGGGCTACGCCGCATTGCGCGCGGACCTGGAACAGCATGGTTTGTGCTACTGCAACACCGATGCACCCACGGCGGTGGTGTTGCCCGATGGCCGGCATTTCATTCTCCATGCCGCGCGGGCGAAAAACATTCAGGCAATGAATGCCCTGAGCAGCGGGGATGGGGATCGGTACGCCGCGGCTATGGTGGAGTTTGAACAGACTCTGGATCTCACCTTTCAACTGGTGGGCGGAGAGTTGGTGAGCTGGGGCACGGCGCACACACTATTTAATGTCACGCGGCGGATTGGGTTGAAAGGATTGTCCGACTTCGCGGGCACGGGTCTGCAAAGCGCGCGCGTCTGGCTGGAAGACACTTTTCATTCCGATGTCATCCGGGCGTGTTTGGCCCCATGGCCACCCCACGCCGGCATCAGCCCGGAGGCGGTCGGGTCCGGGCACATGGCCAAACTCATCGCCTTCACATTGGAAGTGGCCGGTTGCCCGGTGGTGCAGGGCGGCGGCATGGGGCTGGTGGATGCCTTCGTGAAAATTATTCGCGCCCACGGCGGTGAAGTGGAAACCGGGGTGGATATAGACCGAGTCTTGGTCGAGCAGGGCGCGGCCCGGGGTGTGCAAAGTGTTGACAGGCGAAAATTTCTTGCCGGGCGCGGTGTGATTTGCAACGTGACGCCGCATCAGCTGTATGCGCGTCTATTGGCCGCGGCGCCTGTTCCCACGGCAGTTACGCAACAGGCAATGAAATTCCGTCACGGGCGCGCCGATATGCAGATCCATCTGGCCTTGAAGGAACCGGCGCGCTGGCAGGCACCGGATCTGGATCGTGTCGCCATGGTACATCTGACCCCGGGTCTGGATGGTGTGTCACGCGCCGGTAACGAATGTGATCGGGGACTACTTCCCGCCGAGGCCACCATCGTCGTCGGCCAGCCGGCGGCCCTGGATCCGATGCGCGTCCCCACGGGCAAAGGCATGCTCTGGATCCAGTTGCAGGAATTGCCGGCGCTGGTCAAAGGCGACGCCGCCGGTGAAATTCCGATGCCAATAGACGGGCGCTGGACGGAGTCCGTACGCGAACGATACGCTGATCGGATTATCGAACGAATTTGCCGGCACATCCCCGGGTTGGAAGCCAGCATACTCGCGCGTAAGGTTTTATCGCCGGCGGATTTGGAGCGTATAAATATCAATCTTATCGGCGGCGATCCCTACGGTGGCGCTTGCACACCTGATCAGTTCTTGCTGTGGCGACCGTTGCGTGGCGGCATCAACCATCGCACACACATTCGTAATCTGCTGCATATCGGCGCTTCCACCCATCCCGGGCCGGGATTGGGCGGTGGATCAGGGTTTCATGTAGCGAGCAAATTCTAAGGGGACTCAGATCAACTCCGTTTTCACGGATTTACGTCATTCCGGCGAAACAGGCCGTGTGAAAACTCATCGCAAACTCAATTTCAGGGGTCTTCGAACCATTACCCAGTCG
>JAYUHG010000194.1:0-1775 GCA_043767195.1 Gammaproteobacteria bacterium
AGTTGCGCCAGTATTCACAGGTGGACGGATCGCCAGGATCCTGGGACGGTGGTGACGGCTGACCTTCGGCGGCATCGGCCCGCGCCACGGGCAACACCGGAAACGCCGCGGCGCCTACCAATGTTGCACCCATGGAACCAAGGAATCCTCGCCGGGAAGTGCGTTGGGCTACGCCCCGTGTCAAGCGCTCAGTAATTGCATCCAGCCAATGGCTATTCATGCTTTGCTCCCACACTCAGTGTGCATCATCGCGCCGCATGCATGATAATCGGCGTTTCCTGGCCGAATTCCGCGATGTTGCGCAGGTGCTTTCCGGCCTGAGCATCGTATACGTCAACACTCATTTCGGCGTTGGTCACCAGCAGCAGCGGTTTTTTCCCGCGCGTGGCTTCGATGCTGATGCCCCAGGTCTTCAACACCATACGCTGTACCCGCATCTGTTTGGCCACGTCATATACCCACACCTCCGGGCCGCCATCTTTGTGGCTGCCTTCCTTACCGTCGGGATGCATGAGTACATAGAGCCGCCCGGCGTCGTCAGCTCCGGTCAACATCGCGCCGCCCGGTCGCCAGTTCCGGCCCCGCTCCGGCTGCGGCACCAGATTCCAGCGTTTACCCATCACCGCGTGATCCCCGCGCAGATCAATTTCCTGCAAGTTGCCGGTGAAGGTGGGGAAATAACCCATGCCTTTCACAATGACGGGTTTTTCAAATAAGGCATCCTGGTCCACGTCAAAAAATGGCTTCAATGTCTTGGTGCTGGCCACTCTGCCCGTGGCATCCAGTTGAAAACTGACCATGGATCCGTTGCCGCACAGGGAACTGAAGCCGCGTTTGCCGGTGGGATAGGCTTGTGCGCAATTGGGCAATGGCACTTCATTCACCAGCGCGCGCTTGGCCACATCAATAATGCCGATGGAAGTCGCCGGCGTGAAGAAATAAGCCATTAACATAGTTTCATCACCGCTCATAGCCAACGCGTGCCGGCCGGGCATGACACTGGCGCGCTTGTTGCCGGTCAGGGGGATCTCGGCAATGGGGCGCAGATTCACTTTGTCGTACACCGTGACCACATCGCTGCGATCACCGCGATTGCCGCGGCTATAGAAGGTCTCCGCGACATAGACCTCGGGCCGCGTGGCCGATTGGGCAAACGCGGCAATATTTGAGGAATTGAAACTGCCTTTGACTTGCTCGCGCAGATTGGAGCCGCGTGGATCGATCAGATACATCTTGCCGTCCAGCATATGCTCAAAGGCAATGTCCTGGACCCAGACCCATTTGGCCGGATAGGGCTGTGGCAACGTGAGTACATTGCCCACCTTATCGTTGGGCAAATCCGCGGCCACAGCGCCGCCCAGGAACAGCATCAGCCAGACAGTCAAAACCATGCGCATCAGTTATTCACGCTCGTGCAGGTATGCCCGGAACAAAGGATAACAGCATCACTGGGCACGGTGAACCTCCTTGCCGGCGAATATCGTGCGCAACACCCGGGTTTCGCCTATCTGGTCCGGCGGGATGTCAAACAGATTGCGATCCAGCACGATGAAATCCGCATGTTTGCCCGGCGTCAGTGACCCGGATTGATGCTCCAGATACATGCTCTCCGCGCCGGTCAGGGTAAAAATTCGCAGTGCCTGGGCCAGATCAATGGCCTGATCCGGGCCCTGGGTGCCCGGATGCACACCATAGGGATCGGCCCGCGTCACCATGGCCTCAATACCAGGCCAGGGGGACGGTGATGGCACCACCGACGGCCAGTCAGAGCCATA
>JAYUHG010000195.1:0-4296 GCA_043767195.1 Gammaproteobacteria bacterium
CTGCTGAATTCCTGCGCGGATGTGGTGGTCAGTTGGCCTGAGCATGAAGGGGAGCGGGGATTGCGGCCCAGTCCGCTGATCCTGAAGTTGGCGTTGGCAGCCCCGGACCTGTCTGCACCTCAAACGTGGGTTCAATCCACCTATGGGACGCGCGCCGTGGAATTTTTTACCGACAACAACGGCCCCGCGCTTGTGGCTGGTATGGATGTGCGTGGTGGCGCGGGGCTGTTCAAGGATCAGGCCGCGTGTCCATTTCGCGCCTTTGCTCGCCATCGCCTGCTGGCCCGATCTTTGGGTGAGGCCGATGTGGGACTGGATGCCATGGAGCGTGGCAATCTGGTGCACCGGGTGTTGCAACTGTTTTGGCAGGCTGTGCGGACGCAACCGGCGTTGCTGGCGCTGTCCGGGTCCGAACTGGATGCGCTCATCGAACAATCCGTGACCCGGACATTGGACTCCGCCGCGAGACAGCGACCGCAAACCTTCACCGCCCGATTCACCACTGTGGAACGGCATCGGTTACATACGCTGACGCGCGAGTGGTTGGAAGGGGAACGTACGCGGCAGCCATTTGAAGTGGTGGCCTGTGAACAGGCGCGGGATTTTCAACTGGGAGGCATCCGTGGCCAGTTGCGCGTGGATCGTCTGGATAAGCTCCAGGATGAAACTTTGATCGTCATTGATTACAAGACCGGCAATGTGCCGACACATCCATGGGATGGCGATCGCCCGGAAGAACCGCAATTGCCGTTGTATGCCATTACTACCGGTGATGCCGTATCCGCTGTGACCTTCGCACGCGTGCGCCGGGGGAATCATGAGTTCAAAGGTGTTGCGGCTACCAGTGATGCGCTGCCCGGCGTGAAGGAATCGGTAGTCTGGCAGGAGTTGCAGGATTCTTGGCGCAGAACATTGCTGGCGTTGGCGGCGGAGTTCGAGGTTGGCAATGCCCTGGTTTCCCCCCGGAACGGCGATCAAACCTGTCGCACCTGCGATTTGCATGGATTCTGCCGTGTGCATGAATTGGCGGCGACGAGGGAAGAAACTGATGGTGATGATCATGGCGAATAAACCCGTCGCGGATGATCAGGAACGTCAGCGCGCGCTCAACATCGCCGAATCATTTATCGTTCAGGCGCCGGCGGGATCGGGCAAGACGGAACTGCTCATCCGGCGTTATCTGGCGCTGCTGGCACGGGTGGAGCAGCCGGAACAGATCGTCGCCATCACCTTTACCAACAAGGCGGCGGCGGAGATGCGCGACCGGGTATGCCGGGCGCTTGCCGATGCAGCCAATGGGGCGCCGGAGCAATCGGCCCATGAATACCAGACCTGGCAATTGGCGCAGGCGGTGTTGGCCCAGGATCAACGTCAGCAATGGCAGGTGCAGGACAACCCTGGACGTCTGCGCATTCAGACCGTGGACAGTTTCTGCGCGTTCTTGACGCGCCAGATGCCGTTGTTGTCCCGGCTCGGCGCACAACCGGGGATCGTGGAAGATCCCGAGCCGCTGTATCGGGAGGCCGCCGGCCGCACTTTGGCGCAGTTGGAAGCCGGGGAAGTGTGGTCCGATCACATTGCCGCGCTGCTTACCTATCTGGACAACGATCTGCCGCGGGCGCGGAATTTGATCGCGGCCATGCTCAAGCAGCGGGATCAGTGGCTGCGGCATATCGCCGGGGGTGTGCAACGTGAAGAACTTGAGGGTGCATTGCGCAGGTTGGTGGAGGATTCACTGGCGGGCTTGAGCGATGAGTTTCCCGCAGCACTGGCGCTTGAGTTGATCGAGTTGCTGAACTTCGCCGCGGCGAATCTTGAACGGGGCGACATCCCCTCAGTCATTCGAACCTGCATCGGGCTCCAGGGGATGCCAGACGGCAGTAGTGTGGCATTGCCCCAGTGGTACGGTGTTGCGGACTTGCTGTTGACCAGGGAGGGCAAATGGCGCAAGGCGGTGACGGTGAGGGAGGGATTCCCGCCCGGGGAGAAAGGCGGCAAGTCCGGCGCCGCGACCATGAAAGATCGAATGAAGGCCATGCTCGCGCAATTGTCCGGGAACGAGGCGCTGTTGCGGCGCTTGGTGGAGGCGCGCCACCTGCCGCCAGTGACCTATGACGATCAGGAGTGGGAAATCGCCGCAGCCTTGTCCGCTCTGTTGTTGTTGGCAGAGGCAGAACTGCGTCTGGTATTCAGTGAACGCAACCAGATTGATTTCATGGGTATTGCCATGGCGGCCAATGGCGCGCTGGAGGAGGCAGGTGTGCCCACGGACCTGGCGCTGCACATGGACTATCAGATTCAGCATTTGTTAATTGATGAATTTCAGGACATTTCCATTAATCAATATCTGTTGTTGGGCAATCTGACCGCGGGTTGGAGCTCGGGGGATGGCCGCACGTTGTTTTTGGTGGGCGATCCCATGCAGTCCATCTACCGATTCCGGGAAGCGGAGGTGGGCAAGTTCCTGGAAACCTGGCAACGGCAGCGACTGGGGGATGTGCCACTGACGCCGCTCAATATTCGCGTCAACTTCCGCTCCCGCGCCGGCATCGTGGATTGGGTGAATGGGGCGTTTGCCCAGGTGATGCCGGAAACGCCGGACATTGCCCGGGGCGCGGTAAATTTTGAAGCCGCGCAGGCATTTCACCGGGCTGACAAGGATCCCGCTGTGATTGTGCACCCCCAACGGCAGCGGGACGACAGCGCGGAGGCGCAGGAAGTGGTGGGCATCATTGGCGCTGAACGCGCCACGGAGCCCCATGGCTCCATCGCCATTCTGGTGCGCAATCGCAATCACCTGTACGCCATTGTCCCGGCGCTGCAAGCGGCGAACTTACGCTTTCGCGCGGTGGAAATTGATCCTCTGGCGGCGCGACCGGCAATTCAGGATCTTTTGGTCCTGACCCGCGCGCTGTTGCATCGCGGTGATCGCATTGCCTGGCTGGCGGCGCTGCGCGCTCCCTGGTGTGGACTGACTCTGACCGAGATCACCGGGTTAACCACGGAGGCGGCGCCGCCTACGGTGTGGCAGTGCTTGCAACAAACGCATCGAATCGCGGAATTTGCGCCGACAACCCTAACGCGACTACGCAGGTTATGCGCGGCTTTTTCCGCGGCAATGGGAAATCAAGGTCTCATGCCCATGCACCGGCAGGTGGAATCCCTGTGGCTGGCTTTGGGCGGGCCGGCCACGCTTCAGGACGCTGCCGACCTGGACAACGCGCAGGCATTTTTTGATCTGCTGGCGGAGCACGAGGAAGGCGGCGAAGTGCGGGATCTGAGCGCGTTTATCCAGGCCGTGGAAAAACTCTACGCGGCGCCGGATCTGGCTGCCGATGGCACCTTGCAGATCATGACCATGCACAAAGCCAAGGGTCTGGAATTCGACACGGTGATCCTGCCGGGGCTGGGGCGTGGCCGGCGCCACGATGAACCGGCGCTCTTGCTATGGGATGAGCGCGCCCGGGATGATGGTGATCAGGATTTGTTGCTGGCGCCCATCAAGGCGGTGGGGGGCGAAGACGTGCCCCTATATAAATGTCTCCAGTTTTTCGAGAAAGAACGCCAGGATTTCGAAGAGGGGCGGCTGTTATATGTGGCTGCCACTCGCGCGCGGCGTCGCTTGCATTTGCTTGGCAGTGTGAGCGAGGACAAGGATGGTGAGGTCAAGCCGCCACCCAGAAACAGTCTGCTGCGGCAATTGTGGCCGGTGCTGGCTAACGAGTTTGAATCTGTGCCGGTCCAGGCCGGTGGATCCGCATCAATGTCGTCGCAGGTCATGCCAACTGGCGCTGGCCAATTGCGTCGCTTGCCTGCCGGTTGGACACCTCCTCCCGCCCCTGATGCAGTGGTCTGGGCGCGCCCATTCCCGGATGAGGTCATGGCGCAACAGCCTGAGTTTGCATGGGCCGGAGAAACATTGAAGCATGTGGGCACGGTGTTTCACCAAGCCATGCAGCGCATTGCAGCGGACGGTCTTGAGCATTGGGATGTGCAACGGGTGCGGGGCAAGGCGGGAGCATTCAGCGCCATGTTGCGACAGCTTGGCGTCCCGCGCAGCGAATTGGAATCGGCGCTGTCGCTGGTGCAACAGGCGTTGATGAATACTATCGAGGATGATCGCGGGCGCTGGATATTGTCCGGTGAGCACCGGGAGGCGCACAATGAATTCGCCCTGACCGGGATCTATGGCGGCAGGCCCGTGAGCGTAATTCTGGATCGCACCTTCGTGGACGCCGATGGAGTGCGTTGGGTCATTGATTACAAGACCAGTCGTCACGAAGGCGCGGATCGGGA
>JAYUHG010000196.1:0-10132 GCA_043767195.1 Gammaproteobacteria bacterium
CTGCCGTTTCCCGGTGGCGTGGTGCGCAGTGGCAGTAAAGTCGGCTCCCGTTATAAGGGTCTGCCCGCGTCCACAAATCATGCCTATTGCCCGACCCTCAAGGCCGTGGTGCCGGATTCCAAGTTGGGTGCGGAAATTAACTGCACCCTGGAAATCGTCATTGACGGCCTGACTGAAGCCTCGGTCCGTATCGCCATGGGCGCTGGCGCCAAGGCCGCGGCGCGACCCGGGCTGACCAGCATCTCCGCCGGTAATTACGGCGGAAATCTGGGTCAATTTCACATCCAGTTGCATAGCCTGTTCAGCGACGGAGACAAGCCATGAGCCTGCGCCTGGTCCTGCGCGCTACGCCCGATGTGCCGGTGGAGGCGGACTGCCTGTCCCCGGATCGGCTGTCAGGTTTGAGCATCGCGGAAATTGAACGCTTGCCGATCTTTCATGGCAATAGGAAAACCGCATTGGCCGACTTCTTCAGCGTATCCGGGCAGCCTGGGCAAAAAATTCACATGCAGGGAGACCTGTCCCGCATCAAGCACATTGGCACCGGAATGAGCGGAGGTGAAATCCTCATTGATGGGGATGCCGGGCAACATCTGGGGATCGGGATGCTGGGCGGCACCATTGAAGTCACGGGCAATGCCGGCGACTGGGTGGGGCCGGAACTGCGCGGCGGGCGGATTGTGGTGCGTGGCAATGCCGGACATCTGGTGGGCAGCGCCTTTCGCGGCAGCGCCGTGGGCATGACCGGCGGTGAGATCATTATTCACGGCAATGCCTTGAATGAAATCGGACACTGTATGCGCGGCGGACTGATTGCCATCGGCGGCAACGCCAGCGACTTCGTTGGCGTCAATATGCTGGCCGGGACCATTGCCATCTTCGGCAGCGCCGGGATCCGCGCCGGCGCCGGCATGAAGCGCGGCACCATAGTGGCGCTGCAGGGTCTTGAGGTGCTACCTACTTTTTCAATGTCCTGCGTCTACCACCCGTCATTCCTGCTGCTCTATCTCCGGCATTTGCGCAATTCAGGCCTGCCCGTGGCAGACTCTCACTTAACCAGCGCTTACAATCGCTGGTGTGGGGATGCCGTGGAGATAAATCGCGGCGAAATCCTGATCCCGACTACATGAATACGTTCACGACCATTATCAGAAGGGGGACACCATGACTACCGTAGTCACCGACAATTGCAGGACCTGCCGCTTCACCGATTGCGTCTCCGTCTGCCCAGTGGAGTGCTTTCATTACGACAATGACATGCTCTACATAGACCCGGAAGTCTGCATTGATTGCAGTGCCTGCATTCCCGAATGCCCGGTACAGGCTATCTTCGAGGAAGACGATCTGCCCGAAGACAAGCGCCAGTGGATCGAAATTAATGCCCAGCGCTCCAAAGATCTGCCGGTTTGCAGTGAACAGATGGACCCGCTGCCGGGTGCGGAAGAGCGCAAGAAGGCGCTGGGGTTTTGAGCAGGCAATTCCAATCCCCATTAATACAGATATCACTTCGTGCCTGAATCATTAGGGTCACCTGACCAGCCATTGCGCGTGGGCATTGTGGGTAGCGGCCCGAGCGGCTTTTATGCCGCCGAGGCCCTGCTCAAATCCGGTCTCACGGTTCAGATCAGCATGTTGGAGCGGCTGCCGGTGCCCTTTGGTCTGGTACGCAGTGGTGTGGCGCCGGACCACGCCAAGCTGAAGCAAGTAATTGAGGTGTATGCGCGCATCGCCGAAATGCCCGGATTTAACTACCACGGAAACATTAAGGTGGGAACGGACATCAGCGTGGAAGAATTGTGCCAGAACTACCACGCCGTGGTGTTTGCCTGTGGCGCGGAATCGGACAAGTCTTTGGGGATCGAAGGTGAAGGCCTGCCCGGCAGTTACACCGCCACGGAGTTTGTCGGCTGGTACAACGGCCACCCGGATTACCGCTATCACCAGTTTGATCTGTCCCATGAACGGGCAGTCATCATCGGCCAGGGCAATGTGGCCGCCGATGTGGCCCGCATCCTGGCCAAGACTCCGGCGGAATTGGCGCACACGGACATTGCCGGACATGCTCTGGAGGCACTGGGTGCCAGCAAGATAAAAGAGATCTTCGTCGTAGGCCGCCGTGGCCCGGCCCAGGCGAAATTCACGTCCAAGGAACTGAAAGAATTCGGCGAGCTGGATCACTGTGATTCTTTCATTGATCCCGCCGAGCTGGAATTGAATCCGGCCAGCACGGTGGAGCTGGCGGATCCGGGCAATGCCGGCGCCAGAAAGATTATGGAAATATTTTCCGGATTTGCCGGTCGCCCAGCCACGTCGGCCCCACGCCGCATCGTGTTCACCTTCCTGAAAAGTCCGGTGCGGGCCACGGGTAACGGGCGGGTGGAAAAGCTGGTGCTGGAACGAAACGGCCTGTCCGGGGAAGCTATGAATCAATCCGCGCGGGGAACCGGCCAGTTCCTGGAACTGGATGCCGGACTACTGTTTCGCAGCATCGGGTATCGCGGCCTGCCCATGCCAGGGCTCCCTTTTGATCAACGCTCCGGCACCATCCCCAATCAGGACGGTCGGGTCATGACGAATGACCAGGTCTTGCCACAGATTTATGTGGCCGGATGGATCAAGCGTGGCCCAACCGGTATTATCGGCACCAACCGGGCCGACAGCGTTGCCACCGTCGCGTCACTGGTGGCCGATCTGCCGAAACTCGCGGCAACCGGAAACAAATCCGGGTTTGCCGCCATAGAGAAATTGCTCCAGGCAAGAAAAGTTCGCTGCATCAGCTTCGCGGACTGGAAGCGTATTGATGCGGCAGAAATCGCACGCGGCGCGAAACACGGCAAACCACGAGAAAAGTTCACGGACGTCAAGGAAATGCTCGCTCTGCTGGCGTGAATGCGGCACAGCGCTCCTGCAAATTCTGTTTTGTTTCTGCCTCCAATTAGAGACAATCACTCGCTGCGCCAGAGTGCTGGATTTTGGCACCCCAAAAACACAAGAAAATGACACCCATGCGATCTACAGTTACAGATGTCACCTGCTCCTTCTGCGGGCTGCACTGTGACGATCTCACCATTCAAACCGATGGCGCCACGGCGCAGGTAGTCGAGAATGGCTGCGCTTGGGCCAAGACCGGGTTTGCGCAGCCGGCGGCGCCGGTTTCGCCCTGTATCGGCCAACGCCCCTGCACACTGGATCAGGCTGTGCAGCGCGCCGGGCAGATACTGAAAGAATCCAATCAACCACTGATTGCCGGGCTGGCCACTGACGCCGCCGGATGCCGCGCCGCCATGGCCCTGGCGGAGAAAACCGGCGCGGCAGTGGATCACATGCATGGCAACGCGCTGTCCAGCGGTGCCCTGGTATTGCAACGGCGCGGCTGGATCATGACCACCCTGACCGAACTGCGCAATCGCGCGGATTTGGTGGTGCTGTTCGGCACCGACGGCAACTCCGTGAACCCGCGCTTTGTGGAGCGTTGCCTGCGTCCGGCGCCGGCATTGGGCCGCGGACGCACACGCCCAAGGCAAGTGGTTTTTATTGGTGCTGAATCTCAGGGACGATCCCTGAAAAAGGCACTGCCCTCCGCAGTAACCATTCCCTGCCGCCGAGCGGAGCTGCTGGACATGTTGTCCGCACTACGCGCCGAAATGAATGGACGTTCTGATCTGACCAAGAGTCAACGCTTGCCAGCTCGTACATTGGCCGCGTTGAAGAAACTGGCCGGACAATTACGCGCCGCCCAGTACGCGGTGTGCGTGTGGGCAACGGGGCAATTGTTGCCGGAACAGGCGGATATTGTCATAGAGACCATTTGCGATCTGGTGACCACTCTCAATGAGACAACCCGGGCGGCGGGGCTTGCCCTGGGCGGCAGCGACGGCGCGCTGACCGCCATGAATGTCTGCACCTGGCAAACCGGTTATCCGCTGCGGGTCAATTTCGCCGGCGGCGCGCCAGACTACAATCCTTCGCGCAACTCCACCGATTCACTGTTACAGCGGCGCGAGGCCGATGCCCTGCTCTGGATATCCACATTCCAGCCCTTGCCGCCGCCGAAATCCAAACCCATCCCCACCATCATCCTCGCTCCACCCTCGCGCCGGCTGGCGCTGCTTGCTGATGTTTACATCCCGGTGGCCATCCCCGGCGTAGATAGCAGCGGGACAATATTGCGCCTGGATAGTGTGGTTGGACTGCCGCTGCGCCAGTTGCGAACCAGCAATCTGCCCTCGGCCACCGATGTGCTCCAGCGCATCATGGCCCGGAGCTGATGTCATGTTGATCAAACTCAGCAATGGAACCGTGATGGATCCCGTACATGGGATCAATGGCGAGGCTCGGGATATTTATATGGACAATGGCCGCGTGGTTCGCGCCCCCGCGCCGACCCGCAAAATTGATCGTGAATACGATATCAGCGGTCATGTTGTCATGGCTGGCGCCATTGATATTCACACCCATATCGGCGGCGGCAAGGTCAACATCGCGCGCATGTTGCTGCCGGAGGACCATGAACGGGATCCTGTGGCGCCCACGGCCCATACTCGCGGCGGTTCCGGCCATGCCACCCCCTCCACGTTTGTCACCGGCCAGCGCTATGCGGAAATGGGTTTCACCGCCTGCTTCGAGCCCGCCATGCTGCCGGTCAATGCGCGCCAGGCGCATATGGAGATGGCGGATACGCCCATTGTGGATGCCGGCGCCTATGTGCTCATGGGCAACGATGACTTTCTGCTGCAGATGATGTCCACCGGCGCCGAGCAATCCCTGATCACCGATTATGTAGCCTGGACACTGCGCGCCACTCAGGCCCTGGGTGTCAAAGTAGTAAATCCCGGCGGCATCAGCGCCTTCAAGTTCAATCAGCGCCGGCTGGATCTGGATGAACAACACCCGGTCTACAACGTCACGCCACGCGGGATCCTGCAGGCGCTGACCACCGCGGTACACGAGTTGGGCTTGCCTCACCCCTTGCACGTACATGGCTGCAATCTGGGCATCCCCGGCAACGACCTCACTACGCTGGATACCATTACCGCGGTGGATGGGCTGCGCATGCACCTGACACACTTGCAGTTCCATGCCTATGGCAAGGAAGGCGACCGCAAGTTTTCTTCCGGCGCCGCCCGCATCGCCGAACGCATCAATGCCTCCGCCAATATCTCCCTGGACGTGGGTCAGATCATGTTCGGCCAAACCGTCACCGCCTCCGGCGACACCATGTTGCAACACCGCGGCGCCAAGCATGCGCGCCCGAAGAAGACCGTGCTCATGGATATTGAGTGCGAAGCGGGCTGTGGCGTGGTGCCGTTTTTGTATCGCGACAAGAACTTCGTCAATGCCCTGCAATGGTGTATAGGACTGGAATTGTTCCTGTTGATCAACGACCCCTGGCGCATATTCCTGACCACGGATCACCCCAATGGCGCGCCCTTTACTTCCTATCCGCACCTGATCCGATTGCTCATGGATCGGGAATTCCGTCTGGAAATGCTTTCCGGGCTGCACCCGGCGGCGCGGCAACACTCCATCCTGACCAGCCTGACCCGCGAGTATTCCCTGTACGAGATCGCCATCATGACCCGGGCCGCGCCGGCGCGGAGCCTCGGACTCCATGATCGCGGCCATCTGGGCGTGGGCGCGGCGGCGGATGTGGTGGTCTATCGCCCACGCAAAAACCAGGAAGAAATGTTCTCCCGCCCCAGGTATGTATTCAAAGATGGCAAGCTGGTGGTACAGGACGGTCGCATCATGGATTCACCCTCCGGGGTGGTGCATCGCGTGGCGCCTGAATTCGATGCCGCCATTGAACTACGCCTGAAACGCTACTTCGACAAATATCACACCGTACGCTTGGGCAATTTCCGTCTCGGCGACGATGAATTATTGAGTTACGGCCGCAAAGCCATCAGCACCCATGCCTGCCGCCCAGGGAAATAAACCCATGCGTATCAACGGCGTTCTGATTGACGATACATTTGCCGAGGCCTTCCCCATGAAGGCCACACGCTTGATCATCACTGCCATGACATTAAAGTGGGCTTATATCGCGGCCAACTCATTCACCGGTTTTGCTTCCTCGGTCATCGCCTGTGGCTGCGAAGCGGATATTGAACGCGAACTGAGCCCGGAGGAAACCCCGGACGGGCGCCCGGGCATCGCCATAATCATCTTTGCCATGTCCAAGAAACAACTGATTGAACAGGTACAGCGGCGCGTGGGGCAGTCAGTGATGACCACGGCCACCAGTGCCTGCTTCGCCGGCAGTCGCAGCGCGGACCTCATCCCCCTGGGCAAGAGCATGCGTTATTTTGGCGATGGCTTTCAGATCTCAAAGAAGATTAACGGCGTACGCTACTGGCGCATCCCGGTCATGCACGGGGAATTTGTCTGCGAGGAGACCAGCGGCATCGTGCCTGCCATTGGCGGTGGCAACTTCATGGTCATGGCAAAAACTTCGCGCATGGGACTGGCCGCCTGTGAACAGGCTATCAAGGCGATCCGGGGCGTTCATGGCGCCGTCACCACATTCCCCGGCGGTATCGTCGGCTCTGGATCCAAAATCGGTTCAAAATACAAATTCATGAAAGCCTCCACCAATGAAGCCTTCTGCCCGACGCTGAAGGGCCAGGTGAATTCCGTGCTCACCGATGAAATCGGTTCGGTGCTGGAAATAGTCATTGATGGCCTGAATGAGGCCGCCATCCGCAATGCCATGTATGCCGGGATTCACGCGGTATGCAAATTCGGCCCCAAGAAAGGCATCTACCGCATCGGCGCCGGAAATTATGGCGGCAAGCTTGGGCCATACCATTTTCACTTGCGCAAGATACTCAAATGAAACCCCTGTCCCTGACATTACGGCGCAATGCCTTCTGTCGCATTGATATGTCACCACTTACGCCGGACCGGCTGCAGGGCGTGACAAAATCGGCGCTGGCCAAGATTCAACTGCAATGCGGTCGCCGGCAGGTCACGGTAGGAGGGCTGTTCGACATCGCCGGTCAGGACGCAAGCCTGGTGCAGATCAGGCGCGCCACGGACCAATTGTTCCGCATTGGCTGTCAGATGCGCTCCGGGATGATTGAGATCAGCGGCCATGCCGGGGATAACCTGGGTGAACGCATGCAAGGCGGCGAGATCCGCGTACGCGGTGATGCCGGCGAATGGGCCGGCGCGGCCATGCTGGGCGGGGAAATCAGTATCCGGGGTAGCGCGGGAGATCGGGTCGGCGCCGCGCTTCCCGGCCAGATCACCGGCATGAAAGGGGGTTTGATCCTGGTGGAAGGCAATGCCGGAGATCGCATCGGCGAACGCATGCGCGGCGGCAGCATTGTCGTGCTCGGCAAAACTGGGTCCTACATGGCCGGGAAAATGACCGCCGGTACGATTATCGCCATGGGCCGAAGCGGACAACATATTGGTCTGGGTATGAAACGCGGGACATTGGTGCTCGGGCGCAAGCCGCCCATGGTGCCTGCCGGATTTCGCAGCACTGGCCCGCTGAAGATGGAGTTTCTGCGCCTGCTGTTCAAACAATTGGGCATGTCGAGAAAACCCCTGGCGATGTTCAAGGGATTTGGCCCGGAAGCCATTCGCATGGCTGGCGACCAGTCCGTGGCCGGCAAGGGTGAAATTCTGGTATTGCTGAATGCCAGCGTGGGATCCGCCCCTTGAACCAGGAAGGCAAGAAGAAAGCCAAGCTGCCCAGACGTGGGCGGGAACTTGTCCCCTCCGCGCTGACTGAAGTTCGTGCATTGCTGGCGGATGCGCCGCGCCTGCGTGACCTGCTCATTGAGCATCTGCATTTGATCAATGACCACTACGGCTGTCTCAGCAAAGACCATCTACTGGCGCTGGCGGAAGAAATGAAGCTGTCCGGCGCGGAGGTCTATGAAGTCGCCACCTTCTATCACCATTTTGATGTGGTGGAATCCGTGGCTGATGCCCCGCCGGCGATTACGGTGCGCGTGTGCCAGTCTTTGACCTGCGCCATGTTTGGCTCAGAGAAACTGCAATCCGATTTGCTCACTAAACTATCGCCAAATGTGCGTGTCATCTCCGCCCCATGCGTGGGCCGCTGTGCCGCCGCGCCGGTGGCAGTGGTGCAGCAGAATCCCATTGAACATGCCAATGTGGCAGCGGTATGCGCGTCGGTAAGCAACCAAGCCGTCCAGGCGCCTGAATACGAATCCCTGGGACTCAAGGCCTACTGCCAGAGTGGTGGCTATCAACTGCTGCAACGCTGTCTCAAAGGGGACTTTACCCGTGAGCAAGTTATCGCCGCCCTGAAGGAATCACGCCTGCGTGGGCTGGGTGGCGCCGGGTTTCCCGCAGGGACCAAATGGGAGATCCTGCGCAAGCAACCCCAACCCAGACTGCTTGCCATCAATATTGACGAAGGCGAACCTGGCACCTTCAAGGATCGGCATTATCTGGAACGGGACCCACACCGATTCCTGGAAGGCGCGCTGATCGCCGCCTGGGTAGTGGAGTCTCAAGACATATATATCTACCTCCGGGATGAATATGCCGGTTGCCGCGCCGCCCTGGGCCGGGAGATCGCATTGCTGCAAGCATCCCCACCCTGCCCGCTGCCCAACATTCATCTGCGCCGCGGCGCCGGAGCATACATCTGCGGCGAAGAATCCGCCATGATTGAATCCATTGAAGGCAAGCGCGGTATGCCGCGTCTCCGCCCACCGTTTGTGGCGGAGGTGGGTTTGTTTGGACGACCCACCCTGGAACACAACCTGGAGACGCTGTTCTGGGTACGCGACATCGTGGAGAAAGGGCCGGCCTGGTTTGTCTCCCAGGGTCGCCAGGGACGCACGGGGTTGCGCTCGTTCTCAGTCAGTGGGCGAGTGCAAAAACCCGGGGTGCATCTGGCTCCGGCGGGGATCAGTGTGCGCGAGTTGATTGACGAATTCTGTGGCGGCATGTTGCCCGGACATGCGTTTTACGGCTACTTCCCTGGTGGCGCTTCGGGGGGCATGTTGCCGGCTTCCATGGGCGATCTGCCATTGGACTTTGATACGCTGAATGCCCATGGCTGTTTCATCGGCTCCGCCGCCGTGATAATTTTTTCCCGTCAGGATCGGGCGCGGGATCTGGCGCTGAATGCCATGGAGTTTTTTCGTGATGAATCCTGCGGGCAATGCACTCCCTGTCGGGTGGGCACCGCCAAGGCCGTAACCTTAATGCAGTCCCGGCGCTGGGATGCGGCTCTGCTCAAGGAGCTTGCCCAAACCATGGCCGACGCTTCCATTTGCGGCCTCGGCCAGGCAGCCCCAAATCCGCTGTTGTGCGCCATGAAATATTTTCCCGAAGAATTTTCCGAGGTAGACACTTAAATGACACGCTTCACGCTGAACGGCAAGGAACTGGAGGCGCGGCCACAGGAAACCATCCTGCAGTGCGCCCAGCGTCATGACATTGCCATCCCCCATCTCTGCTACATGGAGGGCTATCGCCCGGACGGCAATTGCCGATCATGCGTGGTCGAAATAGACGGCGAACGTGTACTGGCCCCATCCTGTGTCCGCACACCGCGCCCGGACATGAAGGTGAGCTCGGATAGCGAACGGGCCGTGCATTCACAACGCATGGTGCTGGAACTGCTGCGGTCTGATATGCCGAAGCAAGGCACATCACCGCACTCCCACGAATCCGAACTGGATCATTGGGCGGGGTTGATGAATATATCGAAACCGCGATTCCCAGGACGCGCGCAACCCCGCGCCGATCTGAGTCATCCGGCCATTGCCGTCAATCTGGATGCCTGCATTCAATGCACCCGTTGTGTGCGCGCCTGTCGTGAAGAACAGGTCAATGATGTCATCGGCTTCGCCGGGCGCGGTGATCATGCCCGCATCGTGTTCGATTTTGACGATCCCATGGGCAACAGCACCTGTGTTGCCTGCGGTGAATGTGTACAAGCCTGCCCCACGGGCGCGCTGATGCCGGCCAATGCGGTGGCAAAAGAAAAAGCTGACCGGACCGTGGATTCGGTCTGCCCCTATTGTGGCGTGGGCTGCCAGCTTAAGTTTCATATTCGCAACGAAATCATCACCAAAGTCGAGGGCCGGGACGGGCCCGCCAATCATGGCCGCCTGTGCGTCAAGGGTCGCTACGG
>JAYUHG010000197.1:0-10132 GCA_043767195.1 Gammaproteobacteria bacterium
GCTATCTGGCGGCACTGGCCGCGGCGGGCCGCGCGCGCGCTGTGTCATGAGCGGGCCAGCGACGGATTTCGGTTTTGAACGGGTCACGCCGGCGGAAAAGACCGCGCGTGTGGGCCGGGTGTTTTCCTCGGTGGCTGACCGCTACGACCTGATGAATGATTTGATGTCACTGGGTGTGCATCGCTTGTGGAAGCGCGAAGCAATATCGTTGTCCGGTGTGCGGCGTGGGGCCGCGGTGCTGGATCTGGCCGGTGGCACCGGCGATTGTGCCTGGTTGTATCGCCGCGCCGTCGGTGACAGCGGACGTGTGGTGGTGGCGGATATCAATGCCGACATGTTGCAGCTGGGTCGGGATCGGCTTACGGATCAGGGCGTGGTGCGCGGCGTGGAGTATGTGCAGGCCAACGCCGAGACGTTGCCATTTCGGGATCAGGAGTTCGACTGCATCAATATTGCCTTCGGCCTGCGCAATGTGACTGACAAGGCGGCGGCGCTGCGTTCCATGCTGCGCTGTCTCAAATTTGGCGGCACACTGGTGATACTGGAATTTTCCCGGGTTGTTTTGCCGTTGCTGAGTCGTCTGTACGACCAATGGTCATTCAAAGTGATCCCCGAGCTGGGTCAGTGGGCCGCCGGGGATCGGGACAGTTATCGTTATCTGGTGGAGTCCATTCGTATGCATCCGGATCAGGAAACTTTGCGTACGCTGATGCTGGAGTCCGGGTTTGGCGCGGTGGACTATATCAATATGACCGGCGGCGTGGTCGCCATTCATCGCGGCCGTCGCCTGTGAGCGATAACATGCAAGCTCTGGAAAACTGCTTGAATCGTTTGTTGGAGATGGACACGGAGACCGCGGCGCGACTGGGGGAGTTGTCCGGTCGTGTGATAGCCATTGAAGTATCCGGCACGAATTTCTCATTCTTGCTGGCGCCGGAGTCTGGGGCGCTGCGTTTGCATGGGGTGGATTCAATGAAGCCGGATGTCAGCATTCGTGGTCGTCCGCTGGAATTGCTGCGCCATGTGGCCGCGCGCGGCACAGGCCGTTCCGGCGGGCATATTGAGATCGCCGGTGATGTGGAAGTCGCGCAAAAATTTCAGCAAATCCTGTCCCGGCTGGAACCGGATTGGGAAGAGGAATTATCCCAATGGGTGGGCGACACCGCCGCGCGCAAACTGCGCCGTGGCGCCAATGCAATACTCCAGTTCGGAAGGGAAGCGCGGCAGTCGCTGTCCTTCAGCATGAGCGAATACCTGCGCTACGAACGCCAGGTGTTGGTTGATCGTCCGATGGCCGAAGCCTTTGTGCGTTCAGTGGATGATCTGCGCGACGACGCGGAGCGAATGCAGGCGCGATTGGCGAGACTTGATCGGCAACTGGGGCAAAGTTGAGTTTATGTTGACCGTAGGCCAATTATTGCGACTGCTGTTTATCCAGCGCGTGTTGATCCGCCACGGTCTGGACGAATTGGTTTTCGCCATGCACTTGTTCCGTCCGCTGCGCTTTGTGCTGTACCTGTTGCCGTGGAATTGGTACACCCGGGATCGCGGTCCGCGTGCGGAACGATTGCGCCGTGTACTGGAAGAGTTGGGTCCGATCTATGTGAAGTTGGGCCAGTTACTGTCAACGCGCCGGGACATGTTGCCCGATGACATCGCCGGTGAGCTGGCGCGGTTGCAGGATAACGTGCCGCCGTTCCCCGGCGCCCAGGCCAAGCGGATGGTGGAACATGCGCTGGGGCGCCCTGTGACTGAGTTATTCCAGAGTTTTGACGAGACGCCGCTGGCGTCCGCTTCCATTGCCCAGGTTCACGCCGCCCGCTCCCGGGATGGCCGCGAGATGATCGTGAAAGTCGTGCGCCCGGGTATTGAGACGGTAATCCGCCGCGATCTGGGTCTCATGTACATCCTGGCGGATATGGCGGAGCGTTACTGGAGCGATGCGCGGCGTCTGAAGCCCAGCAATCTGGTGCGGGAATTTGAAAAGACTCTGCTGGATGAACTGGATCTGATGCGCGAGGCAGCCAATGCCTCACAGTTGCGGCGTAACTTTGCTGCTTCCGATTTGCTCTATGTGCCGCAAGTGGAATGGGAACTGACCCGGCGCGATGTCATGGTCATGGAGCGCATCTCCGGTATTCCGGCCAATGATATTGACGGTCTGCGCCGCGCCGGCGTAGACCTGAAGTGGTTGGCGGAGGCCGGTGTGGAGTTGTTCTTCACCCAGGTATTCCGCGACAGTTTCTTCCACGCCGATATGCATCCAGGCAACATTTTCGTGCGCCCGGAGCCAGGCCGTCATCCGCGCATCCTGGTGGTGGACTTCGGCATTATGAGTTCGCTGACGGAATATGATCAGCGCTATCTGGCGGAGAATTTTCTCGCCTTCCTGAATCGGGATTACCAGAAAGTAGCGCAATTGCATGTGGAATCCGGCTGGGTGCCGGCCGGGACACGGGTGGATGAATTTGAATTCGCCATCCGCGCCGTATGCGAACCCCTTTTCGATCGCCCGCTGAAAGAGATCTCGTTCGGCATGTTGCTGCTACGCCTGTTCCAGACCGCGCGCCGCTTCAATATGGTGATCCTGCCGCAGTTGATCCTGTTGCAGAAGACCCTGGTCAGCATTGAAGGACTCGGTCGTCAGTTGTACCCGGATTTGGATCTGTGGAATGTGGCGCGCCCGCTGCTGGAACGCTGGATGAGTGAACGTGTGGGCTGGCGCGGTCTGCTGCGCGGCACACGCGAGAATCTTCCGCACTGGCTGGATCGCTTGCCGTCGCTGCCCAATCGAATTATTGATTTGGTGGAAAGGTTGCGTGACGGTCGCCTGCAAATGGAGTGGCGCTCACAGACACTGGAGGACCTGCACACGGAACTGCGCAGCGCCGGGCGGCGAAATTTATATTCCATCACCGGCTGCACATTATTTCTTGCGGCCATCGTGCTGTATGGATTTTTCGGCACACCGGAATGGCCCGGCGGCGTGCCGGCATTGTCCTGGGTGCTGGGCGGCACCGGTCTGTGCGTATTATTTCTCGCCTGGATGGAATGAAATCATGGGGCCAGAGAAGCTGAGCCCGCGGAGGAATGGCCGGAAACGCTGTTGCTCACCCTCAAATTTCCTGATCCCTTGATTGCGCGCATACGCAGCAAATGCGGCACACTGATGAGTCGCACTCCCTGGTGCGCCAGTTGCGGCAATTGCTCACGCAGCAAGGCGATGGTCTCGGGATGGGGATGACCGATGGCCAGGGCGCTCCCCTGGCGCCGAGCGACCTTGATGAGTTCCTGAAAATTAGCGTACAGATTCCTGGTTGTGAGTACATCATCCAGAAAGACATCGCGCCGCAGGCTGGGTACGCCTTTGCGCCGGGCCACGTCCGCGGCTACGCTCCGATCACTGGTGACGCTATCCACGAAGAACTTGTTGTGGATGCGCAGTGATTCCATCAGCCATTGCATGTGCTGTGTGTCACCCGTGAGTAGGCTGCCCATGTGGTTGTTAACGCCGATGGCGGTCGGTACCGCGCGCAGGTTCTGATTCAGCGTGCTCATCAGTTCGACTCGATCCATGTTCAGCATCAATGCTCCTGGACCCAGTGATGCATTCTTCCCGGCGTGTATCGGTTCCATCGGCACATGCAGCATCACGTCTTTGCCGGCAGCGGCGGCCATCCGTGCCATCTCATCGGCATAGGGGGTGTGGGGCAGGATGGAGACGGCCAGCGCACCGGGTAATGTCATGACCTCCCGATCCTGCTGATGCCGGTAGCCGATATCGTCAATAATGATGGCGACCGCGGGGATGGGCCAGGTTACTTCGGCCAAAACAGCGGGCGCCAAACATGCCGAAAACACTACAACCAGCAAGCACCAGGCTTGCATCATTCGTCAGCCTTCCCGTGTGTGTCGCAGTGCCAACGCCTTCAACACATTTAACGCCTGGCCGAGGGCATAGTCATCTTTATCAGTGCCGCCAGCGGTCTTCACTGTGGTGGGTGCGTCCGATTCCTTGGTAGCGTCCGGTTTCTTGGCCGCAGCTTTATCTTTGGCATCCTTGGCAACACCTTTCCCCTTTTCGTCGCCGGTCTTCCCATCGGCCTGGTTCACCGGGTTTTCCAGATGCCGGCTCAGGTCTGCCTCCTTGATCAGCAGGTCTTCATCCTGTACTTCCTTTACGATAAAAGGATTGATGGCAATGTCAGGCACGATGCCTTCGGCCTGGATGGATCGGCCCGCGGGCGTGAAGTAACGAGCCGTGGTGAGCTTGAGCGCCTCGGTCTCGGTCAATGGCAGAATGGTTTGTACGGAGCCCTTGCCAAAGGTTTTCTGTCCCATGATCACCGCGCGCTTCGAATCCTGCAGCGCGCCGGCGACGATTTCCGAGGCTGAGGCTGATCCCGCGTTCACCAGCACCACAATCGGCGCATCTTCCAGCATGTCGTCCGGTTTGGCGCTGAACCGCATTTGCGCTTCCTTGACCCGGCCTTCGGTATAAACAATCAGGCCGTGATCCATAAACAGATCCGAAATTCCCACCGCGGCGTTCAGCGTTCCACCCGGATTATTGCGCAAATCCAGCACCAGCCCGCGCAGACCGCCCGGAGTTTCGGCCTGGAGTTTTTCCACGCCCTTGCGCGCATCTTCCGCGGAATTGGTTTGGAAACTGGACACTCTGAGATAGCCGAAACCCGGCTCCAGCATGCGCTGCCGCACACTCTGCACCTTGATGACATCCCTGGTCAGCGTCACCTTGATGGGTTTGTCTTCGCCTTCACGCATCAGCGTTACGTTGATATCCGTGCCGGGTTTGCCGCGCATCATTTTGATGGCATCGTTGAGAGACATTCCCTTTACCGGTGCGTCATCAAGGCGAATGATGAGGTCGCCGCTCTTGATGCCGGCGCGGTGCGCCGGCGTGTCATCTATGGGCGAGATCACCTTCAGGAATCCGTCTTCGGTGCCAACTTCAAGTCCAAGGCCGCCAAATTCACCCGTGGTACTTTCCTGGAGTTCCAGATAGTCGTCCTTGTCCAGATAGGCGGAGTGCGGGTCCAATCCTTCGAGCATGCCGCGAATGGCGTTCTCCAGCAGTTTGCGATCATCCACGCCTTCCACGTAGTCGCTTTTTACCTTGGCAAAAACCGACGTGAATGTGCGGATTTCATCCAGCGGCAGCGTGCCGGATTGCGCCGGAACGGAATCCTCCTGCTCCAAATCCGTCTCCTGCGCCGGCGCGGAGGTGGAGAGACAGAACAGGGAAAGTGCGGCGAAACGCAAGAGCAAATAACGATTCATGGTATGGGTGCCTTGGACAGGAAAGGTAGGTGTAACGGTGCCGGCAAGGATACAGGCCGGCCCACGGCGATGACAAGGCGCATTGGCGCGCATCAGCGTCCGCACCACAGTACCGGATCCTGTGGCGTCCCGTCGTGCCGGATTTCGAAATACAGCCCGGGTTCCTCGGCGCCACCAGTGTCGCCCACACGGCTGATACGTTCGCCGGCGGCAACCAGATCGCCGGCCTTCTTCAGCAACGCCTCGTTATGTCCGTACAGACTCATGTAGCCGCTGCCGTGGTCCACAATCAGCAGCAGGCCCATATTGCGAAACCAGTCGGCGAATACCACGCGGCCATCGCTGACTGCATGCACATCCTGTCCGGCGCTTGCGGCGATGGTGACGCCCTGGGCGCGCAGGCGTCCGCCTTTGCGCTCGGAACCAAACGGCGTCGCCATGCGGCCCTGCACCGGCCAGGACAGTTTCCCTTTGAGGCCGGCGAAGGGTGTGTGCTCTTCAAACTCCGCCACCACGGACTGCTTGCGTTGAATGCGGTCCAGCAGGCCGGTTAATTCCTGTTCGTTTTTCCGCAGGCGCTGCAAATCCCGGTCCTGATCCGAAATCTGGGTCTGAATGCGGCTAATTATCTCGTGCCGGGATTGCCGATAGATATCCAATTTACCCAGTTGCGCCAGCTCCTGCTGACGCAGTGCATCCAGGCGCGCCGTTTCATCCTGTATCTCCACTTGTACCCGGGCCAGATCATCCATCGCTTGCCCCATGGCCTGAATCTTTTTCAGGCGCGCGCGATTGAAATAGTCGTGATAGGCGAGCATGCGGCCGATTAAGGCCGGGTCTTCCTGATTCAACAGCAATTTCAGGTAGTCGTCGCGACCGGCCATATAGGCGACGCGCACTTGCCAGCCAAGTTGGCCCGACTCCCGTGTCAATGCCGCCTGCTGGGCCGCCGCCATGGTACGCAAATCGCTCAGACGCTGTTCCCGGGATCCGGCGTCGTGTTCGATCTCACTGAGATGAGAGCGGAGTTTCGCCGCCGATTCCTCGGCTTGTTGCAATTCTTCCTGTAGCGCATCGGCCTCATCCCGGGCGGCCTTGATCCCGGATTGCACGTCACGGATGCGGGCGCGCACATCTTCAAGTTTGTTGGCGTTTTCTGGCGCCGGTTGCTCGGCAATGGACGCAATACTGACGAGAAGCGCGAATAGAAAGACGGCGGATCGGATCACGGGGCCGGGGTCAGGCATCAGGCACTGGCGGCGGTGCGCTTTCCCGGGGTTATCCTGGTTTCCTGCTCGCGCAGCTTCAGGCGTGACCGACCGGTCATTTCCGCGGGCTGCGGCAGATCCATCAGGTAGAGCATGGTCGGAGCAATGTCACACAGGGCGCCCACTCCCGGCGCCATGTCCGCGGCTCGTCCGATGTACAACAACGGCACCAGATTGCTGGTGTGCGCCGTATGTGCCTGTGCCTGCACCTTTTCGGTAATGAATGATCGCATTTGCTCCGCGTTGCCATGATCGGAGGTGATCAGTATCTCGCCGCCGGCCTCATTGGCGACTGTCACGATCCGGTCCAAGGCTTCATCTATGGCCTCAATGGCGCGCACCGCGGCTTCGAAGTTTCCCGTGTGCCCGACCATGTCGGCATTGGCGAAGTTACAGATAATGGCGTCGTATTTGTTGCTGCCGATGGCCTCCACCATATTGTCCGCAACCTCGCGGGCGCTCATCTCCGGTTTCAGATCGTAGGTGGGCACATGGGGCGACGGCACCAGAATGCGATCCTCGTATTTGAAAACCCGCTCCTCGCCGCCGTTGAAGAAAAAAGTCACATGGGCGTACTTCTCGGTTTCCGCGATGCGCAACTGATGCAACCCCAGGCGCGAAATATATTCGCCGAAACTGTTGTGCAGTTGCACCGGCGGGAATGCCACCGGGAAATCAAATTCCGCCTTGTAGCGCGTCATGCTGATGAAGGCCGCGAGTTTCGGCGTATGCGCGCGCGGGAAATTATCAAAGTCGGGGAAGGTGAAGGCTCGCGCCAGTTGACGTGCCCGATCAGAGCGGTAGTTGGCAAACACCACCATATCGCCGTCTTCCACTCGCACCGGTTGACCGCCGCGCCGGACAATGGCCGTGGGCGTAATAAACTCATCGGTTTCGCCGCGCCCATAGGCCTGATCCACGGCGATGAAGGCATCGCTGCACACATGTTCGGCCTTACCGGCGCTGATCAGGTCGTAGGCCCGTTGGGTCCGATCCCAATGGTTGTTCCGATCCATGGCGAAATAGCGCCCGATGATGCTGGCAAACCGGCCACAACCCACTTCGCGCATCTGCACCTGGGCCAGGTGCAGATATTCGGCGGCGCTTTTCGGCGGCGTGTCGCGGCCATCGAGAAACGCATGCAACCACACATCCTTGATCTGGCAGCGGGCGGCCAATTCCAGCAAGGCGTAGATATGCTCTTGATGGCTGTGTACACCACCCGGCGACAGCAAGCCGAGCAGATGCAACGCCTTGCCGCTGGCGGCGACTTCGCGAAAGGCCCGGGTAAACACCTCATTGCGGAAGAAACTGCCGTCCTCAATGGCCTGACTGATGCGGGTGAATTCCTGATATACCACGCGACCCGAGCCGATGTTCATGTGCCCCACTTCGGAGTTGCCCATCTGCTGGTCAGGCAATCCCACATCTATGCCGGATGCGCTGATGAACCCGTGGGGATATTCGTTCCAGAGCCTATCCCACACCGGTTTGCGGGCGCTGTGAATGGCGTTGTAGTTGGTATTTTCGGAATAGCCCCAGCCATCCAGCACAATGAGGATCATGGGGCGGCGCGGGATTTTGGTACCTGATCCGACGGCCAGTGCGGGCTCGCTCACGGGTGGTCCTGGGAGTCTGCGGGCGGATGGCCAGTTTACCACGAATGGTGGGTTGCCCGGGATGCCGGTCGCCGCAAGTCTTTGAAGTTCCGAAAATATCCCGCTTCACGTATCATGCTGCGCGGCACTGGCTTCCCTTCTCTGCTCTACGGTCAATTTGCAGGTATCCATGGAACGAATTCCGGAATTCATCGGTAACCACCTGTTTCTGGTCAGCCTGTTTGTGGCGCTGCTGGTGATGTTGCTGTGGAATCTGTTTGGCGCCAGCCTGACCGGCGTGGAAGAGGTGGAGGCTATGGACGCCACATTACTGATGAATAAGGAGGGCGGCGTGGTGGTGGATGTCCGCTCCGCGGAGGAGTTTGCCGCCGGACACATTATTAATGCGCTGAACCTGCCGCTGCCGGAATTGGACGCGCGGCGCGGCGAATTGGACAAATACAAGGAAAAACCGGTGATTGCCGTGTGTGGCAGCGGCCCGGTGGCAGGCCGGGCGGTGCGAAATCTTCGTGGTGCCGGTTTTACCCGTGCCGTTGCCCTGCGTGGCGGGGTCACCGCCTGGTTGGGGGCGAATTTGCCACTGACCCGGGGCGCAGGGCATTAGGGTTCCATTAGGTCATGCCGGTATGACGTATTGGATACATCCTGAATCCCCGCCGACAGAGAATCCTAAAATTTACTCGAGGAAAATGAATCACCATGGCTGATGAAGAAAACACCGTATCGGCGGCTACCGCCGCGGACATGAATCAGGGTCGCTTCGGGATCCAGAAAGTCTACATCAAGGATCTTTCTTTTGAGACGCCCCATTCACCACAGATTTTCCAGGAGGAATGGAAGCCCTCGGTGAATCTGGATCTGTCCAGCACGGCGTCGCCGGTGATGGAAAATATCTACGAAGTGGTGCTGTCGGTCACTGTGACAGTGAGCTTTGAGGACAAGACCGTGTATCTGGCGGAAGTGGAACAGGCGGGTATTTTTCAGATCCAGGACCTGCCGAAAGAAGTGCTGGCCCGGGTGCTGGCCACGGTTTGCCCGAACATCCTGTTCCCGTTCGCGCGCGAAGTGGTCGCCGATTTGGCCATGCGTGGCGGTTTCCCGCAGTTGCTCATTGCGCCCATGAATTTCGAGGCCTTGTACGCCCAGCATCAGCAGCAATTGGCGACCGAGGCCCAGGCCAAAGCCGGTTCCAAGCATTAATTGGCCACATTCTGGTTTTCCCCTATCTGATTCGGAATGCCCGCGAATTCAAATCAATCCGTGCTGGTGCTTGGCGCTGGGTCCTGGGGCACGGCGCTGGCGCTGGTATTGGCGCGCCGGGGGATTACCACCTATCTTTGGGACTGTGAGCAGACTCATATTCACGCACTGAAGTCGGCGCGGGAAAACGCGCGCTATCTGCCGGGGATCCCTTTCCCCGAGGGCCTGTTACCAGTAGTTGATCTGAGCGAGCCGGACGCTGGTGTTGCCGATGTTGTGATTGCGGTTCCCTGTGAGGGCTTGAGATCCGCGCTGAAGTCCCTGCGTGATACGCGCGGCGCGAATTTGCGCCTGTGTCTGGCCAGCAAGGGTCTGGAACCGGAAACGCTGTTGCTGAACCACGAAGTGGCCGTGGAATGTGTCGGTCCGGCGCCGGTGGCGGTTTTGTCCGGTCCGTCGTTTGCCGCCGAGGTAGCCCGCGGGTTGCCTACGGTGGTGACCATCGCGTCTGCTTCCTCCGCCACCGCCGAACATTTCGCCCAGTGCTTCCACGGCGAGACCTTCCGCATCTATACCCATGATGATGTCATCGGCGTGCAAGTGGGTGGCGCGGTGAAGAATGTCATGGCCATCGCCGCGGGGATTGCCGACGGTCTCGGATTCGGCGCCAATACCCGTGCCGGGTTGATCACCAGGGGACTGGCGGAGATCATGCGCCTGGGGCTTGCCATGGGTGGGCGCCGT
>JAYUHG010000198.1:0-4272 GCA_043767195.1 Gammaproteobacteria bacterium
CCCAATACCAGCGCCGGACCAGCCACCTGCCGGGCGCCAGACAAATCCCCCATGAGCCAAAACAACATGCCCTGCACTTGCGCCGCCGGGCTGACCACCAGCAACATTGCCGTCAGCGCTCCCCACCCCGCTGCCACCACCACGCCGGTGAGCAATACGCGCAGTGGATTCCATTCGCCACCGCTGCGGGCCAGAGCAAACACCAGCACCATGGACAACAACGCGCCGCACATTGCGCTGCCCTGAATGGCCACACCAGCCAAGCCCATGCTCATGGCCAGCAACGCAAACACCGACGCGCCGCCGGATACACCGAGCACATAGGGTTCCGCCAGGGGGTTACGCAACAACACCTGCATCAGCGCCCCGGCCAGTGCCAGCATGCCGCCCACGGTAAATGCCGCCAGACTCCGCGGCAGACGTAACTCCAGCAACACCCGCGCCGTGGTGTCATCGCCGCCGTGCAATAAGATCCCAACGATGCGTGGAACAGGAATATCCACACTGCCGAAACACAAAGACAGGAATATGACGCTACCAGCCAGCGCCAATGCGCCTGCTGTGGCCGCGATCCAGGACCATTGCGGGCGCGGCCCATTTGCGTTCGCCGTCACGCGCTCAACTCTTTTCCGATTGCGCCGCGCGCCGGCGCCGGGCGGTTTTTGCATCCGCAGTCAATGGACGGTAAATCTCAATGCGATCCCCATTCCGCACTTTTGCGTCAAGTCCCCGCACCTTGTTGAATATGCCCACTGGGTTCACTTCCAGATTGATCTCGGGACAGCGTTCCAGAATGCGTGACTGGCGGATCACCTCGGCAATGGTTGCGCCGGGCGCAACCCGCAGGTCAATGACATGGGCAGCGTTGGGAACACACCAGGCAACCGAGACATTAATCATGATCGTTTGGCGCCATAAATCTGCTCCGCACGGTGCGTAAACGCGCCTACCAGGGAATTGATGATTTGACCGAACACCTTGCCAAGGCTGATTTCCAGCAAGCGGTTCTTGAACTCGAAGTGCATTTCCAGCCGGATTTCACAGGCCTGCCCGCCGCCGGGCGTCAGCTCCCAGCTTCCTTCCAGATGACGGAACGGCCCACTCAACAGACGCACCCCGATGTGCCGCCCCGGCTGCATGGTGTTGGCCGTGGTGAATGTGTGCTTGAGATGTCCCAAGGCCATGGAAACCGACGCCGTTAACGTATCTCCCTGGCGCGTCAGCACCCGGGCGTCGCTGCACCAGGGCAGGAATTCCGGGTAAGCCTCGATATCATTCACCAGCGCATACATCTGATCGGCGCTGAACGGGACAATGGCACTCCGCTCGACGCGATTCACTTCGCTTGCCTCCTGACAGTACAGAAATGCGTACCCTGAAGCGTAAATGCGTAGCTTTGTGCAAGCCCAAGAGATTGTTGAGTCACTGCGCGTAATTGCGAGCCGGTTGGTGGCGATAGTACGGCCAGTATACAGAAAGCACCGCCAATGCCAGCGCTCTTGCCCCCCAAGAGGGCGGGGGAGACGCAGGCATACACACACTCTCCGCACCAATGCCTCTCCACTGAGGCATCGGAACTCGACGCGATTTTTCTGCTACGGCCCGGTAATTCGGGCGACTAGGAGGATTGGCAACATTGATGCATCGTCACCAGGACCGTTGCGCCCGTATGACTGATTTTCGGGGGTGTCGTTAAGTGTGAATTAGCCATTCTGATTCGTGCCCGTTTTTAACACAGTCTCGGCAATGAAAACAGAATTGAAATGGGTACTAGTCGTACCTCCAGGTCAGGGAAACACCATACATGCGCGGCTCGCCAAACACGCCTACCGCATCACCTGCTATCGTGTACAGGTGCGTCACGTACTCTTCATCCAGGAGGTTCTTTCCCCAGACCGCGATTTCAATGCCTCCGCCTGCACTCACCCAGGCAAATCGCGCATCCAAAAGGTCAAACGAGGGTTGGACCGCCCAAGGCTCAAGCTCACCTCTTTGATCATCCGTAAAACGGTAACTCATCCCCGTAACAACTTCGCCTCCAAGGCTTTCGGGCAGGGGGATGACGTATTCGCCGCTCAGCGCGTACTTATTCCGCGGGGCGCGTAACAAATCCTGACCGGTCTGGAACGGGAAAGCAGAGGCAGGAATGGTAGCATCGGTGAACTTCGAGTCCATGTATGAATAAAAACCGCTGAGAGTAAGGTTCCTGAGCGGTGCCCAGGTGAATTCTAACTCGATGCCCTTCGCCTCGGCGTTGCCGGCGTTAAATGTCTGAAATGCACCGAAGCATTCAATTTGTGGCGTGGCAGGGTCTTCAATGCAGCCTGCCAGAGGACCGAAGACTTGGATTTGCAGTCCCTCATATTTCGTGTAAAAGATTGCAGTATTCACCCTTAAATTCTCCAACAGATCGGCCTTGAGCCCAACTTCGTAGTTGATGGCCGTCTCCTGATCCAGCGGCTCTGTATCTTCAATGCGCTGCGGCGCCGCGCCGAAGCCACCGCTCTTGAAACCCTTGGCAATTGAGAAATAGGTGTTTACATCATCCCAGGGCTCATATGACAACGCGATCTTGGGCGTAAATGATGTCCAGGTTGACTCGCGCGAATTCGAGAAGGTTTGGGCAATCACGACAAAATCTCCGTCTACCGCATCATTCTGGATTTCCTTCGTCTCGTGGTTCAGTCGGCCACCCAGACTCAGGCGCAATTTATCATTCAGTTCCCAATCCACCTGGCCAAACCCGGCGGCATTATTAGTCTCATTGTCCTGACGATAACGATCACTGGCGGAGACGTCCTTGTTGGACCCAATGTCAAATACCTCGAACCGATCCGTCCGCTCGTTGAGATACCACAGACCAATTACGAAGCGGAGGCTGTCGGTGCCACCGAGCCAGCGCAGTTCCTGCGTGACCTGCTTCGTCTTGTCGAGAATGTCGTCGGTCAGGGGGATCGCCACTCCAACGGAATCCATTTCCCAGTCGGCCTGGTTCTCCCGGTACGCCGTGATTGATTTTATTTCACCAAGTGCGAACTCGTGGGTGATATGCAGGCTAACACCCCAGCTTTCGGTTTCCGCAAATCCGTCGCTGGGATTAGTCGAACATTTTGGCGTTCGGGTTCCGCAAAGCGCTTGGTGAAGATCCACTATCGGTCCCAGGTTGCCGGCGATTTGCGTCAGAGGAATGCGGGCCATATCCTCGACATCCAGACGTTGATAATCTCCAGAGAGAAGAAACTCAGTACTGTTGCCGCTGTAAAGGAGTTGTGCCCGGTAAGCCTGACTGTTGTCGTCTTTCTGCTTCTTATCGAGGACAACATTGTCCACCCATCCGTCCCGATCACGATATGAAAAGGAGAACTTTCCGGCCAGCCGATCGGAAACCGGCCCGGTAACCAGACCTGCCACATCAGTACGATCGTAATTGCCGAAATTTCCCCGCACCTTTGCGGACAAGCGTTCCATGTCGGGGCGCGTAGAAAATACGTTGATTGCACCGCCAATCGTGTTCTTGCCATACAGGGTTCCCTGGGGACCACGCAGAACTTCCACATGCTGGATGTCGAACATCTCCGGGTTTATGTTCGAAACACGACCCATGTAAACGTCATCCACGAACAAGGCAACGGAGTTGTCCGTGCCAGCCCCGTCATCAGTCGACGACACCCCACGCAATGCCACTATGTTCTGCCCGGGCGAAAATGGGGAAAAGGTTAGATTCGGAGCGCGCGTGGCGATATCGGTCAGATCGTGTATGTCCGCCCGCTCAATTGTCGCGGCGCTCAGGGCCGACACAGCGATGGGCACATCCTGTAAATTCTCTGATCGCCGCTGGGCCACTACCGTGACCTCTTCGAGAACCCCCTGAGCGCAGACCAACTGAAGCGGCGCAGCCATTGCTGCAACCAAAATGCTGGGCAAAAAAGCCTTGAATCGGTGCTGCATTTCCATCTCTCACCCCCGGATTGATTTATGAAAACCAATTTACTTGAAAAGTGCACTATTTGTCAACGAGGCGCCTCGATAGGCATGTTGCAACGATATTAAACATAACTATATGTTTTAACTTATTATTATTAATATTGCAGACCGTGATACATCGAGTGCCGCGATATATCCATATAGTAGAATATTCAACTATATGACAATATCGTCCTCGCTGCCGCAATTGGCCTAGCCACCGGGTTACCCATGAAAAATAGAAATTTCCATGAGCACTAGCGAAGAATCGATTCGAACCGGCGACCACCAGACGCAGACACTGGATGT
>JAYUHG010000199.1:0-4270 GCA_043767195.1 Gammaproteobacteria bacterium
GGACGCATGGCGAAGCAGGTATTTGAGACCATGTGGACCGGCGGCGCCGACGCGGATCAGATCATCGAAAGCCAGGGACTCAGGCAGGTAACTGACACAGGCTTTATTGAGCAACTGGTGACTGAGGTTCTGGCCACGAACGGTGATCAGATACAACAGTATCGCGCCGGCAAGGATAAGGTACTAGCGTATCTGGTCGGGCAGGTGATGAAGAAATCCAAAGGCCAGGCTAACCCGCAGCAGGTGAGTGAATTGCTTCTGGCTAGGCTGCGCGGCGCACTCTGAGTTATTGTCAGATGCCGCTCCTGCGCTTCCTGCGCTCGCGGCGTACATGGCCTTGGCATTGCTACTCCTGAATAAGCGGCTTACGACCGCCATGGATGGCGGAAGTGCAGAAAATGCAGGAGCAATTTTCTGCCATGACCTTGGCAACGCCGCTCCTGCGCATCCTGCGCTCGCGGCGTACCGTACGTCCATGTACATAAAAAAGGCCGGAGGGTTGTCCGGCCTGTTGTAATCGTACCCCTGCTTGTTTCCCTTCTATTCGTCCTTGGAGGTTTTCTTTTCTTCCCCAACCACAAGCTCCGGGCGATCCACTAGCTCCACAATAGCCATGGGGGCCTTGTCGCCGGGACGAAAACCGCATTTCAGGATGCGCGTGTACCCGCCCGGTCGGGCCTTATAGCGCGGACCGATCTCCACAAACAGTTTCGTTACGATGGCACGGTCACGCAGCCGATCAAACGCCAGTCGGCGCTTTGAGACACTGTCTTTCTTGGCCAGCGTTATTAGCGGTTCCGCCACGCGGCGCAATTCCCTGGCCTTGGGCAAGGTGGTGCGAATCAACTCCTTGTCCAGCAGGGAAACCGCCATATTACGGAACATCGCCTTGCGATGGGCGCTGGTCAGATTAAGTTTCCTGCCGCTCTGTCTGTGACGCATGATCGTTCCTCGTTGTATCCGCCGCGCTGCCTTCCGGCCAAGCGCAGTGCTAACCAACCATTAACCCACTGACGCTACTTTGTCCTTGTCATCATACAAACCCGGCGGCGGCCAATTTTCCAGGCGCATACCCAACGACAGACCGCGCGATGCCAGCACGTCCTTTATTTCGGTCAAAGACTTCTTGCCCAGATTCGGCGTCTTCAGCAACTCCACTTCCGTGCGCTGAATCAGATCGCCGATGTAAAAAATACTCTCGGCTTTCAGACAATTGGCCGAACGCACGGTGAGCTCCAGATCATCCACCGGGCGCTTCAGGATCGGATCAATATCCGGCTCGGCGCGCAAGCGCGGCGAATCGGACTCCTCCGCCTCCAGGTCCACGAACACGGATAACTGACTGCGCAGAATGCGTGCGGCCTCGCGGATGGCGTTTTCCGGGTCAATGGTTCCGTTGGTTTCAATTTCCATAATCAACTTGTCCAAATCGGTCTGCTGTTCCACGCGCGCCGACTGCACTTCGTAGGACACCCGGCGAATCGGGCTGAAAGAGGCATCCAGTTTCAGCTTGCCGATGGTCTGCTCGACTTCCTCGCCGCCGCTGCCGATGACCACCGGGCGATAGCCACGACCACGCTCGACCTTCATAGTCATGTTGAGCTGACCAATCTTGGTCAGACTGGCAATGACATGATCCGGATTCGAGAACTCTATATCGTGCCCGAGGGCAATATCGCGGGCGGTAATCTGCCCGGCGCCGCTTTTGTTCAAGGTAACCGTGGCTTCATCCCTGCCGTGCATCTTGATGGCCAGACCCTTGAGATTCAGCAGGATGTCGGTGACGTCTTCCTGCACACCCTCAATCGTGGTGTATTCGTGCAAGACACCATCAATCTGCACCTCGGTAATCGCGGCTCCGCTCATGGACGACAGCAGTACGCGGCGCAGCGCGTTGCCAAGCGTGTGACCGAATCCGCGATTCAGCGGCTCGATGGTGATCTTGGCACGGGTCTCGCTCAGGGATTCGACATCTACCCGGCGCGGTTTGAGAAGTTCACTGAAATTAGACGGCATATGGTTTTTCCTAATTGCTTACTTGGAATAGAGTTCGACGACCAGCTGCTCATTGATGTCGGACGGAAGTTCACTGCGCTCCGGCATCGACTTGAATACACCTTCCATCTTCTTTGCATCCACATCCACCCATTCCGGGAATCCGATCTGCTCCGCCACATTCAAGGCATCCTGGATGCGCAGTTGTTTGCGGGACTTTTCGCGGATGGCGATGCGATCACTGGGTTGCACCTGATACGACGCTATATTGACGCTCTTGCCATTTACAAGGATGGCGCGATGACTCACCAACTGACGCGCCTCATTGCGTGTACTGCCGAAACCCATTCGATAAACGACATTGTCGAGCCGGCATTCCAGAATCTGTAGCAGATTTTGGCCGGTGGAACCCTTGCGGCGCGCGGCCTCGCGGTAATAGCGGCGGAACTGGCGTTCCAGCAATCCGTAAATCCGGCGCAATTTCTGCTTTTCACGCAACTGCACAGCGTATCCCGACAGACGCTTGGGACGCGCGCCGTGTTCGCCGGGAGCCTTGTCAATCTGGCACTTGGATTCCAGCGGCCGGGCACGGCTCTTCAGCATCAGGTCGGTGCCTTCGCGCCGACTGAGTTTGCATTTTGGACCTAAATATCTCGCCATAAATTATCTCCTACACCCGGCGCTTTTTCGGTGGCCGACAGCCGTTATGTGGAATCGGCGTCACGTCGGTGATGTTGGTAATCTTGATGCCAACCGCATTCAATGCCCGGACCGCGGACTCGCGACCCGGCCCCGGACCACGAATATTCACTTCCAGGCTCTTCACGCCAAATTCCTTGGCCTGCTCACCGGCCTTCTGCGCCGCCACCTGGGCCGCGAACGGTGTGCTCTTTCTGGATCCGCGAAACCCGCTGCCGCCAGACGTGGCCCAGCACAAGGTGTTTCCCTGCCGGTCAGTAATGGTGATGATCGTGTTATTAAATGAGGCATGCACAAAAGCAATGCCGTCCACCACGGTCTTTTTGACCTTCTTTTTGACGCTGGTACGCGTTGTCGCCATTCGCTGTTCTCCGTCCTTATCTCTTTACCATTCGCCGCGGGCCCTTGCGGGTTCTGCCGTTGGTCCGGGTACGCTGTCCGCGCACAGGCAAGCCCTTGCGATGCCGGCTGCCGCGCCAACTGCCCAAATCCATCAGGCGCTTGATGCTCATGGAAACTTCGCGCCGCAGATCGCCCTCAAGCGCATAGCGCGCCAGCGCGGCGCGAATGCGATCCAGATTATCCTCGCTCAGATCCCGCACCTTGGTCTCGGGCTTCAATCCCGCGGTCTTGCAGATCTCCAGCGCGCGGTTGCGGCCAATGCCATAGATGTAGGTCAGAGCAATGTTCACATGCTTCTGATCAGGAATATTGACGCCGGAAATTCGTGCCATGTTAATGCCCCCGTATCAACCTTGACGCTGCTTATGCCGCGGATCCGTACAGACCACGCGCACGACGCGCTTGCGGCGGATGACGCGGCAGTTTCTGCACATTTTCTTCACTGATGCCCGAACCTTCATGTTCTCTCTCCCGATACCGTCCGGTCAGATACGACGACCGTGCTTGCGAAGATTTGCCTTCTTCAGCAGCCCTTCATATTGATGTGACATAAGGTGCGCCTGCACCTGCGCCATGAAATCCATTACTACGACAACGATAATGAGCAGCGACGTTCCGCCGAAATAGAACGGCACATTGAATTTCAAAATCAGAAATTCAGGTAACAGACACACCAGACTGATGTAAATAGCGCCGGCCAGCGTCAGTCTCGTCAACACGCCGTCCAGATATTGCGCGGTCTGTTCGCCGGGGCGCATGCCCGGGACCAAAGCCCCGGATTTCTTCAAATTCTCCGCTGTGTCGCGTGGATCAAAAACAATGGCGGTATAAAAAAAGCAGAAAAACACGATGCCGGCCGCGTACAGCAATACATACAGCGGTTGCCCCGGGGCGATGGTTGCCGACAAGTCCTTTAACCAGCGCATACCTTCGCCCTGCCCGAACCAACCACCTATCGTGGCCGGGAACAGGATGATGCTGGAGGCAAATATCGGCGGGATCACACCTGACATGTTCAGCTTCAGCGGTAAATGGCTGGATTGTCCGCCATACATTTGCCGCCCCACTTGGCGCTTGGCATAGTTTACGGTAATACGCCGTTGCCCCCGTTCCACGAAAATCACCAGCGCGGTCACGGCAATTGCGAGTACAAACAGTGCCACCACCGTCAGCA
>JAYUHG010000200.1:0-1760 GCA_043767195.1 Gammaproteobacteria bacterium
TGGCATTGGCGCGGGTATGGCGCAGACCGCTGCCGATATTGCCGGCGACACTGTTCACATTCCTGCTGGTTACGCTGACCTGGATTCCGTTCCGTTCACCGGATTGGTCCAGTATGCAGGCGCTGCTGGCTGCACTGGTGCGTTCGGACTCAGAACCACAGATTGGTTCGTTGCCTTTGTGGGTATGTCTTGCTTCCATGGTTGCCACATTCTGCTGGCAGTTTGCATCCCGTAACCGATCCCTCAGCGCTCAGTTTTCCGCATTGGGGACTTTGGCGCGCACCGGATTATTGGCGCTGTGTCTTATCTTTATTTTCCTTTGCTCCGGAGGCGATCAGCGTGCCTTCATCTATTTCCAATTCTGATCCGGCGTCGCTCAGTTGCGACGTGCCTCAGGGTGCCTGGGGCAGGCCGCTCATCCTGTCGTTATTGCTGTTCGCGTTGTTCGTGAGTGTCATGGAAGCGCGGCTATATTTGCGCGGGTTTGTGCCAACCATGGAAGATACCGCCGTGCTGTGGGCCATGCATCGGCAACGCGCCAGCGATCTTGGCGCACAGGCATTGATTCTTATTGGCGGTTCCAGGATTCAACTGGCCGCTGATCTGAATGTATTGCGACAAACTACCGGACTGGAACCGGTGCAACTGGCCATTGATGGCAGCAATTTTCTGCCGGTGCTGGAAGATCTGGCGTCGGATCCGTCCGTGCAGGGCACGGTGCTGGTGGACTATGCGGATCACCACCTGCTGGGAGTACACAGCGGTGATCCGGCTTATGAATACATCCGTGAGTATCGTCATCAATTAGCGGAGCGGGGATATTTCAGGCTCACTTTCGCGGCCACCGAGCAATGGCTGGGAGATCATCTACATGCACGGCTGCGCAGCTATGCTGATGGGGCGAAGTCACTGACCTCCTTCTGGTCGCGTTTAATCCGCCGCAAGCCGGTGCCTCAATATCTCGTCATGGATCGGGATCGAGCCCGGCGCGCGGACTACTCCCAGGTGCAAATGCCGGAATTTTATTATCGTCGGGTGATGCGCAATCTTAATGCGCAGGTGCCGGTAACTGCGCGTATGAGCCACGAGGATATGCAGCGTGAACTGCAACAGCGCGTGGCAGAAGTGGCGCCCATGGATGGCAGCATGGAGCAGTATCTGTCCGGTGTCCGGCGTGTGGCTGATCTGGCGGCGCGGATTGGCGAACACGGCGGCGCCGTGAAGTTCATGGTCATGCCCAGCAGCGGGTTGGTGCGAATGATCGAGGAGAAACGATTTCCGCGGGACAGATTCTGGGATCGCTTTTCGGCGCAAGTCTCCACGCCCACGTTGCACTTCGCCGATGTTCCGGCGCTGCGGGATTTCACCTGCCCCGATGGATCACATCTGGACGTGCGTGACCGGGCGCGGTTCTCCACGGCGTTGGCCCGTGCGTTGGGACTTGCGAAAAACTCAGACGCCGCGGGCGTTGATCGGTAGCGAACGAATCCGATTGCCGGTCAGCGTAAAAAGTCCATTGCACACCGCCGGGGCGATGGGTGGCGTACCCACTTCGCCGATGCCGCCCATGGCTTCGCCGCTGTTAATGATGGCGACTTCCACTTCCGGCATTTCCGCGGGCGTCAGGACCGGATAGTCATCAAAGTTGCCATTGGTCACACGCCCGTCGCGGATGACGATCTCTTCGTGCATGGCCGCGGACAGACCATAGGCGATGGCGCTTTCAATCTGCATGGGCACCAGCAGCGGATTCACGGCAA
>JAYUHG010000201.1:0-4260 GCA_043767195.1 Gammaproteobacteria bacterium
TGATTGTTTGCGCAACTCATAACAAATGATCTGTACTGCCGCGGCCAGATTCAGCGAACTGTAATCACTGTCAGTGGGAATACGAATGGCGCCCTGGCAGCACTCGAGTTCCTCATTGCTCAATCCCGAGCGCTCGTTGCCGAACACCAACGCTACCTGGGTTCCCGACGCGGCAGCCGCAAGCATCCGCGCGGCGCCGTCCGCCGGCGTCAGTTCAGGCCAGGCCAGTCCGCGGGTACGGGCCGTGGTCGCCAGAATCAGTCCGCAGTCCGCCACTGCTTCCATCAACTCAGGCACTACCCGCGCCCGGGCCAGAATGTCGTCAGCACCGGCGGCCCGCGCCGTGACTTCGGCGCTGGGGAATGCCCGCGGTCTGACCAACCGCAGATTACTCACGCCCATGGTCTTCATGGCCCGCGCCGTGGCGCCAATATTGCCCGGATGGGAGGTGGCCACCATTACGATGTGAATATTTTCAAAGCTGCGCACGGACATGATTGTCAGGTGATGTATTGATTCGGGTCGGGTGGAACATCCGACCTGATAGAATGCCGGTCGGTACCTCAGGGGTTTATTATGCATCCATTGTTGAATATCGGCATCAAAGCCGCGCGCGGCGCCGGTGATTTGATCCTGCGCTACGTGGATCGGATTGAAAGTATGCCGGTCAGCAGCAAGGGCCGGAACGACTTCGTCAGCGATGTAGATCGCGCGGCGGAAGCGCTAATCATAGACACTATCCGCAAGGCCTACCCCCACCATGCGATCCTCGCCGAAGAAAGCGGCGCCAGTGGCGACGATGACCACCAGTGGATCATAGACCCGCTGGACGGCACCACGAATTTTCTGCACGGCTTCCCACAGTTCGCGGTCTCCATCGGCCTCAAGGTGAAGGGCGTACTAAGTCAAGCGGTGGTATACGACCCGCTGCGGCGGGAAATGTTTACCGCCTCGCGCGGCGGCGCCGCCATGCTCAATAACAAGCGCATCCGCGTCAGCAAACAGCCGGGACTGGAAGGCGCGTTGCTCGGCACCGGCTTCCCATTCCGTGAGCAGGCACGGCTGGACCAGTATCTGGACATGATGCGTACTTTAATTCCACTCACTGCCGGCATTCGGCGACCGGGTGCAGCGGCGCTGGACCTCGCCTACGTGGCCTGTGGCCGACTGGATGGTTTTTGGGAATTGGGTCTGAAACCCTGGGATATCGCCGCCGGACACCTGTTAATCACTGAAGCCGGTGGACGTATCAGTGATCTTAATGGCAATGGCGACTGCATGGTGACGGGCGATGTGCTGGCCGGGACACCGCCGGTGTACAGCGCGATGCTGGATTTGATTTCCGGACACCCGGTCCGGATCTAAACCAGTATTGAGTCCACTCACGCACCCTGGTAGTGATGCTCGATGCTTTGGCGCTCGAACCAGGACCAGGTTTGGCGCAACCCATCTTCAAGTCTCGTTTCCGGCTCGAATCCGAGCATCGCCCGCGCCTTGCTGATATCACACCAGGTGTCACGCACTTCACCGGCCCGAAAAGGCTCATATCGGATCGCGCTCGCAAATTTATTGCCAAGAATCCGGCGCAGCGCGTCCAGCAGTTCATTAACGGAGGTTGGCGCGCCGGAACCCAGTTGAAACACACCACCGGCATCGCTGCTGATTATCCGCTCAATTCCAAGCATCAAATCACCCACATAGAGAAAATCACGGCACTGGCTGCCATCGCCGAAAACCACCAAATCATCATGCACGCGCAGGCTTTTGCAGAAATGCGCCACCACGCTGCCCTTGTGCAGTGACCCCGGCCCGTAAACATTGGAAAATCGCAGGCAAACCACGGACATATTGTAAGCTGCGGCAAAGGCCGATGCGTAACCTTCAACTGCAAGTTTTGACGCCCCATACGGTGCCAACGGCTGGGCCATCATCCGCTCATGGATCGGTGGCGTAACATTTCCCAGAATAGCGCCGCCGGTGGAAGCAATCACGATCCTGGGCGTCCGCATGAGGCGCGCCATATCCAGCAACTGAAATGTGCCAATGACGTTGTTGCGGAAATTGTGTTGCGGGTTCGCTATGGAATCCATCACCCGAGTATCGGCGGCAAGATGCACAACCACATCAACGCCATTCATGGCCTGCCGCAAGCACGTTGCGTCAAGGATGTCGCCCTTGATAAACGAATGCCGATGGGACTGGATGGAACTGCGACTACCGAGAGACTCGTTGTCCAATACCACCAGATCATGCGTTGTCGTGCTGGCAAGATGCGCTACAAGATTACTGCCGACAAACCCCGCGCCACCCGTTATCAGTATCCTCATTTTTCCTGATCCCGCATCATTGAATTCCAAAGTGAATTGCACGGAATTTTCGAGCGGTCACAGCGTTCTGAATATTTGCGCGCAATCTCAGTTACTTCATTCATCAATCCCCGTTCCAAAGTGATTGGTTTCAGTCCAAGGCCCAGGAATGAGCTTTCCGTGACCCGCAGTTCATTTTCGTCTGCCTCAGCACGTGGGTTGCGAATATAACTTACCGAGACACCGGTCTGCTCCGACACCATTTGCGCCAAATCACGGATGCGATGTGTCTCCGTCATCTGGTTCAGGATGCGTACGCGTTCACCTCGCGCGGGAGGATTCATCAAGGCGATATCAAGGCAACGCACGGTATCCTGGATGTGGATGAAGGCGCGCGTCTGCCCGCCGGATCCATGCACCGTCAAAGGGTGGCCGATCGCGGCCTGCATCAGAAACCGGTTAAGCACTGTGCCAAAATCACCATCGTAGTCGAACCGGTTAATCAGGCGCTCATCCATTCGCGTTTCTTTCGTCTGCGTTCCCCAGACAATACCCTGATGCAGGTCAGTCACCCGTACAGCGTCATTCTTGTTGTAATACGCGAACAGCAATTGGTCCTGGGTTTTTGTCAGATGGTATATGCTGCCCGGATTGACTGGATACAGGATCTCCTGCTTTACATGTTTGCCGGTCTCGGTCTCGATCATCACTTCGAGATATCCTTCCGGGATCTGCATGCCAGCCGTGCCGTATCCATAGACACCCATAGTGCCCAGATGCACAACGTGTATGTCCAGCCCTGATTCCACTATCGCCGCCAGCAGATTGTTGGTGGCATTGATATTGTTAGACACCGTGTAACGCTTATGCCAAGACGATTTCATTGAGTAAGGAGCGGCGCGCTGCTCGGCGAAATGCATGATGGCATCAGGGCGGAATTCCGTGATTAATGTATAAAGCCTGTGGTAGTGCTCGGCCACGTCGAAATTGAAAAATTCGATCCTCCTGCCGGTAAGTTCCGCCCATGACTGCCGCCGTACGCCCATCGGTTGGATCGGCGTCAGGGAGCAGACTTCCAATTCGTTATCAATGTTGCGTCGGCACAGGTTGTCCACAATCACGCACTCATGCCCGAGCATGGATAAGTGCAGTGTGGTTGGCCATCCGCAGAACCCATCACCCCCCAGAATCAGGACTTTCATCGCCGCTTGTCCCGATTAAAACAACTGCCGGCCCGCCGCGACGCGCTCATAGTCCGCCCGCGCCATCATTTCCACCAGCGCTTGAAAGCTCGTTTCTGACCGCCATGACAACACCTGCAGTGCCTTTGACGCGTCGCCGGTCAGGTGTTCCACTTCCGCGGGACGATAGAACTTCGGATTTACGCGCACGATGACCCGGCCATTGGCGCGATCATGGGCTGCCAGAGTCGGGCCGTCGCCGGACCACTCCAGTTTGAATCCCAGACAATCCGCGCTAGCCTGTACAAACTCGCGCACCGAATGGCTGGCTCCCGTGGCCAGCACAAAGTCGTCCGCAACCGGACTCTGCAACATCAGCCACATGCCCCGCACATAGTCACCGGCAAAACCCCAGTCGCGCCGCGCATCGGTGTTTCCCAGCTCCAGTACTTCATCTGATCCATGCCGAATACGCGCGAGTGTAGTGGTGATTTTGCGGGTCACGAATTCCAATCCACGCATTGGCGACTCATGGTTGAACAGGATGCCGGATACCGCGTGCATCCCGTAGGACTCCCGGTAGTTCACCGTAATCCAATGCGCGTAAAGCTTGGCCACTCCGTATGGACTGCGTGGATGGAACGGCGTGCGCTCATTTTGCGGTACCTGCTGTACCTGGCCGAACATTTCCGACGTGGAGGCCTGGTAAAATTTAATCTCTGGATCAACATCCCGGATCACCTGCAGACAGCGCAGTACACCAAGTCCGTCCA
>JAYUHG010000202.1:0-4255 GCA_043767195.1 Gammaproteobacteria bacterium
CTGGTCGGCGGGAGGGTTTATGGAAGACGTGGGAATCAGGCTGAAGAAAGTGCGGGAGCTACATGATCTGTCCCAGCGCCAACTGGCCAAGCGCTGCGGCGTCAGCAACGCCATGATCTGCCTTATCGAGAAGGGCAAATCGCGCCCATCCCTCGGCCTGTTGAAAAACATTCTGGAGGCCTTCCCCATTTCCATTGCCGATTTCTTCAGCCTGGAACTGGCCCAGCCAGCGCGGGCCTTTTACCGCAGCGCCAATCTCACCGAGATCGGCAGCGGACTCATCTCTTATCGCCAGGTGGGCGCCGGCGCCGCGGAGACAAAGCTGCAAATGCTCATGGAGCGCTATGCCCCGGGGTCCGACACCGGTCGCACCATGATTCGCCACGACGCCGAAGAGGGCGGCATCATTATCAGCGGACAGTTGGAGGTCACTGTGGGCGAAGAAACCCAAATCCTCGGTCCCGGCGACGCCTACCTGTTCAACAGCCGCATCCCGCACCGATTCCGCAATGTGGGAAAAGAACCCTGCACATTGGTAAGTGCCTGCACCCCACCCAGTTTTTAAGGCCCAAACCCTCCGGCAGACGCATTTTGTCAACAAAATAGAGGGATTATTCACTATTTATCTTCAATTTTTCACTTATTAGTGGCAAAGTGTCAACATAATGAGCGCTGTGATACCGGACACCCACGAATCGGAAACGGCAAATCCGGATCCCCAGACGCTTTCAGATCGCCTCAGTGAGGAACTGATTACCGCCGTGGTCCGGGGCGAGATCGCCCCGGGCGACAAGATTAATGAGCCGGTGTTGGCGCGCCGGTTCCAGGTCAGCCGCGGGCCATTGCGGGAAGCCATCCGGCGGCTGGAAGGATTGCACCTGGTGACACGGGTGCCCCACGCTGGCGCCCGGGTGGTGACCCTGGATTCAGCGCAACTGAGCGAGATCTACCAGATGCGCGAAGCCCTGGAAGGCATGGCGGCCCGGCTGGCGGCGCGCAACATGTCCGCGGATGAAGTCGCGGATCTGAAGAAGCTGCTGGACGCCCATGAGCAGCAGATTGAAGCCGCTGGCGGCAATGAGTATTACCAGCGCGAAGGCGACTTTGACATTCACTACCGCATCATTCGCGGCAGTGGCAACCAACGGTTAAGTAATTTTCTGTGCGGCGAGTTATATCACCTGATCCGCATGTTCCGCTATCGCTCCAGTCTGGTGGCGTCACGACCCCAAAGAGCATTGGCGGAGCATCGCGCCATCACCGAGGCCATTGAGCAGCATGATGAGGAGCTGGCGGAGATGTTGATGCGGCGGCATATTGGAAGTGCGCGGAAGAGTATTGAGGAGCAGTTGGCGGCGAAGAACGTGAAGCGTGAAACGTGAAGCGTATCTCGCAACAGCGGACTGGGTTTCGTCTCGCGCTTCACGCTTCACGAAATACGCTTCACAGTTAACCAATTGAGAGGAATAAATGATGCAATCACCAGGCAAACAACTGCGCAATGCGGTAACCAGCCACAAACCGCTCCAAGTCGTCGGCACCATTACCGCCCTCGCCGCGCGCATGGCGGAACGGGCCGGGCATAAAGCCATCTATCTTTCCGGCGGCGGGTTGGCGGCGAATTCTCTGGGCATACCTGATCTCGGCATCAGCGCGCTGGAAGATTTGTTGATTGATATTCGGCGCATCACGGATGTGTGCCCGTTGCCGTTGCTGGTGGATGTGGACACGGGCTTCGGTGGCGCTTTCAACATCGCGCGTACCACGCGAAGTCTTATCAAGGCCGGCGCGGCGGGCATGCATATTGAAGATCAGGTTGCGGCGAAGCGTTGTGGCCACCGCCCGGGCAAGGCCATCGTGTCCCAGAATGAAATGGTGGATCGCATCAAGGCCGCCGTGGATGCGCGTACCGATCCGGGATTTGTGATCATGGCGCGCACAGATGCCGTGGCCGTGGAAGGGATCCCCGCCGCCATCGAACGCGCCCGGGCCTGTGTCGCCGCGGGGGCGGATATGATTTTCCCGGAAGCCCTGGCCACTCTGGAGCAATACCGGGAGTTCCGTCAGGCAGTGAACGTCCCCATCCTCGCCAACATCACCGAGTTCGGAAAAACGCCGCTGTTCACCACACCAGAGCTGGGCGCGGTGGGCGTGGAAATCGTGCTGTATTGCTGTGGCGCCTATCGGGCCATGAACAAGGGTGCCATGAGCTTCTATCAAGCCGTGCGCAGTGAAGGCCATCAGCGCAATGTCATTGACATCATGCAGACCCGGGAAGAGCTGTACGACATCCTGGGCTATCACCAGTACGAACAAAAATTGGATCAGTTGTTTTCAAAGGAGGCACCGGAATGAGTGAACAACCCGCGGCAACGCCGAAGCCGAAAAAGTCCGTGGCCCTGTCCGGGGTGGTGGCCGGCAACACCGCCCTGTGTACCGTCGGGCGCACCGGCAATGACTTGCACTATCGGGGCTATGACATCCTGGATGTGGCCGATTCCTGCGAATTCGAAGAGATCGCGTACCTGTTAATTCACGGCAAGCTGCCTAATCAAGCCGAAGTGACTACTTATAAGCAAAAACTGCGAGCGTTGCGCCGCCCGCCTGCCGCCGTGCTGGCAGCACTGGAGTTACTGCCCAAAACCGCCCATGCCATGGATGTCATGCGCACTGGCTGCTCGGTGCTGGGCGCGTTACAACCGGAATCCCAACAACCCACTGGGGCCGAAGCCCGGGACATTGCCGACAAGCTCGTGGCCAGCTTCGGCGCCATGCTGTGCTACTGGCATCATTTCTCCAATACGGGTCGGCGTATTGATCTGGATTCCACGGAGGACAGCATCGGTGGACATCTTCTGCATCTGTTGCACGGCAAGGTGCCGCCGAAAGAATGGGTGCGCGCCATGCATACTTCTTTAATCCTGTACGCGGAACATGAATTCAACGCCTCCACGTTCGCGGCCCGGGTCATTGCCGGCACCGGTGCGGATATGTATTCCGCCGTCACCGGCGCCATCGGCGCCCTGCGCGGTCCGAAACATGGTGGCGCCAATGAAGTGGCGTTCGAGATCCAGCAACGCTATGCCACACCCGATGCCGCCGACGCGGACATAGTGCAGCGCATCGGTCGGAAAGAGATCGTCATCGGTTTCGGTCATCCGGTATACACCATTTCCGATCCGCGCAATGTGGTAATCAAGCGCGTGGCCCATGCCCTGTCGCTGCAGGCCGCGGATATGCATCTTTATAATGTCGCGGACCGGATCGAATCAGTCATGTGGCGCGAGAAAAAAATGTTCCCGAACCTGGATTGGTTCTCCGCCGTGTCCTATCACCGCATGGGCGTCCCCATGGTCATGTTCACGCCCCTATTTGTAATCGCCCGCGTTACCGGCTGGGCGTCGCACGTCATCGAGCAGCGAGAAGACGGCAAGATCATTCGGCCGAGCGCCAATTACACCGGGCCGGAGAATTTGAAGTTTGTGCCGCTGGGGGAAAGGAAGTAGTTTTGTGAAGCATGTCTCGTGAAGCGTGAGACGTGAAGCTGGAGATGTGAAGCGTGAAACGTGAAGCGTATCTCGCAAGATGTATCGAGCCAACGTGTGGTTCCTGCGAGATACGCTTCACGAGATACGCTTCACGATATGAACATAGCAGCCCGCTAACCGACGCAAATTTCAACACACGAATGTAGGAGCAATTCGAATGACCCACATCGGTATCCGCGACACCCGCCGTCCTGATCCGGACAAGTTGCTGCAAGACATCGCCGACTATGTGCTTAACTTCAAGGCCGATGGCCGCGAGGCGCGGGAGACCGCGCGTCATTGCCTCATGGACACGCTGGGCTGCGGCATTCTGGCGCTCAAGTACCCGGCCTGCACCAAAATGCTGGGGCCACTGGTGCCCGGCGCGGAAATGAAGGGCGGCGCCCGGGTACCTGGGCTCTCCTATGAACTGGACCCGGTGACCGCGGCGTTCAACATCGGCGCCATGATCCGCTGGCTGGATTTCAATGACACCTGGCTGGCGGCGGAATGGGGTCATCCTTCGGATAACCTGGGCGGAATTCTTGCCGTGGCGGATTATCTGAGTCGCCGCAATCTGACGCAGAAACAAAAGCCCCTGACCGTTGGCGATGTACTCACCGGCATGATCCAGGCCCATGAGATCCAGGGCATTCTGGCCCTGGAGAACAGCTTCAATCGCGTCGGTCTGGACCATGTGCTGCTGGTGCGCATCGCCAGCACCGCCG
>JAYUHG010000203.1:0-4251 GCA_043767195.1 Gammaproteobacteria bacterium
CCACCGCGGCTTTGAGACCGTGACCTACATGCTGGCCGGGCGTATGCGCCATAAGGACAACCACGGCCATGAGGGCGTCATCGGCCCCGGCGGGGTGCAATGGATGCGGGCCGGGCGCGGGCTCATTCATTCGGAAATGCCCGAGCAGGAATCCGGCTGGCTGCGGGGATTTCAGTTGTGGGTGAATTTACCGGCGTCGCGCAAGATGGATGCGCCGGACTATCAGGAGTTTTCCGCCGCGCAGATTCCGGAGGAAACGCGCGGGACCGGTTGCCGCATCAAGGTCATTGCCGGGACCACATCCAGCGATGTTGCAGGCGCGGTCAGCGGTGTGCCCACCGCGCCACGCTATTTCGATGTGCATCTGGATGCCGGGACGCGCTTCGAGGAAAACGTCGATCCGCAGACGAATGCGTGTCTCTATGTCTATCAAGGCTCAGTGCAAATGCCCGGCGCCAATGGCGCGGCGACGGAGTTGAAGCGCGGACAACTGGGACGACTGGGCCCTGGCAATGCAGTTCAGGTCACAGCCGGTATCGAGGATACGCGATTTCTATTATTGGCCGCGCAGCCACTCAACGAGCCCGTGGCGTGGCACGGCCCGTTTGTCATGAACACGCAAGATGAATTGCGACAGGCGATTGCGGATTATCAGGCCGGACGATTCTGACGCTGTGGATGCGTCAACCCCGCGCCGCTTTTTTCCCCTTCACAGCCCGGCGCCGGGTTCGCGGCTCCTGGATTCTGTTCTTGGGCGCTATTTGAATGTGGGCGCGGAGCCAGGCCGCAAACTCTTCTAATTCCAGTTTGCCTTCGGCGAGTGCAAGAATGTGAACGTACTTCTCCTCTTTGCTCACAATCAGATCCGCATCATTAACCAACAGGAACGTGCGATACACAACATAGGCCGTGCGCTTGTTCCCATCTACGAATGGGTGATTGCGCGCCAGACCATAGGCTAATGTCGCTGCCAAGTCCGCAAGATCCGGCGGCGGTTCACCGTAGGCATAAAGTTGCTGCGGGCGCGCAAGTGCTGATTCGAGCAGATTTTCTTCACGCACCCCAGCGCTGCCGCCATACTCGGAAAGTTGGCGATCATGGATGGCAAGCGTGAGCCGCTTATCAATCCAAACAATCATCAGCTTGCTGCCAGTTTACGTAGCACATCGCGATCCTGGCGCATGACCTTCTCAGCCGCCTCCATCTGTTGCTCGAATTTGGCGTCGTACGGCATTAACTGAATACCATCGGGGATTTCGGTGGCATAAAGCGTATCGCCCTTGTCGAGACGCAAGCGCGCGAGAAGTTCCTTGGGCAGCACGATGCCGGCGGAATTACCGACGGTGGTGATCTTGAGTCGCATGGGAGTTCCTCCAGAGTTTTCTGGATTATAACTTATGTAATTACGAAGACAAGAACCGTTGAGCCGTGCCAGGGAAGCCGGGGATCGCCTGATGGCCCGCGCTTCGTTGAGTTTGCTCGAACTGCCGGCATTGCGCCGGCCCATCAGGTATTACTGCCCGGAATTGGATTCGCGCGCCAGATCATAGGCGCTCTTCAAGCGCCGCATGGTGACGTCATTCAGCATGCGCGCATGGGGGGGTCCATTTCCTGGCGGTTCGGTCGATCTCTGTTTGCAGCCGGGCGGCCGTTGCCATATCGCCAATTGCCAGCGCCCAGATGGCGTACTCCGCCCGCGCCTCAAAACTGCCGAATCTGGTTACCACGGACTCAAATTCGTTTCGCGCTTCTCCCTTGCGAGAGACCCCGGCATAGCAACGCGCCAACAGAATTGACACGGCCTCGGCGCGACTTTCCGGATCCGTATTGCGAATGGTTTCCAGGTGAGAAATGGCCTCGACATAACGCTGGCATTCGACAAATGCGCGCGCGGCACCGAAACAGATCTCAACATCGGCAGCAAACGGGCCCTTCAAACAGGCCTGGTAGGTTCGGGCCGCCTCTTCCGCTGCGCCTGCCTCCAGCAATGCCGAGGCCAGGCGCATCTGGTTCTGCGCCGTGGGAACATCTTCGTATGCCACTCGCGGCTCGCGCAGCTCACGCTCCGGATCCAATGCCTAGGCCGCTGCCGCCACCGCCCGCGTTGCTTCCCGTTCAAGGCGGGAATTCGGCAAATAAACGACGAGGAAGTAAACGATGCTGCCCAAAATCGGAAAGGAAAAAAGAATGATCAGCCAGTACAGCGACTGATTGTTGCGTACAGCATGTACAGCGCAGAGCAACGCCAAAATTAAATGCAGACCGATGATTGGCATCATTGCTCCATTTAATCAGAACTTACTGGAGTGTACGCGACCGGATAAATCCGGCCCTACATGAGTTCAATCGCCATTGCCGTCGCCTCGCCCCCGCCGATGCACAGGCTGGCGATGCCGCGCTTCAGATTGCGATGCTTGAGCGCGTACAACAGCGTCACAATGATGCGCGCGCCGGTGGCGCCGATGGGATGACCCAGAGCACAGGCGCCGCCGTTGACGTTGACCTTTTCGTGAGGAAGTTTCAGATCGCGCATGGCGGCCATGGTGACGACGGCGAAAGCCTCGTTGATTTCGTACAGGTCCACGTCTTTTTCTGACCAACCAAGTTTGCTGTGCAGGGATTCAATTGCGCCGACAGGCGCGGTGGTGAACCATTCCGGCTCGTGGGCAAAGGATGTGTACCCGAGGATCCGCGCCAGCGGTTTCACGCCGCGCTTCTTCGCCTCTGACTCACGCATGAGGACCAATGCCGCGGCGCCATCGGCGATCGAGGAGGAATTGGCCGGCGTAACACTGCCGTCTTTCTTGAATGCAGGCTTCAGATTCGGGATCTTGGCGAGGTCGCACTGCATGGGCGTCTCGTCCTGATTGATCACCTGTTCGCCCTTTCTGGTCGTCACTTTTACTGGCGCTATTTCGTCGCCGAACGCGCCATCACTGACGGCTTTCTGCGCCCGGCGCACGGACTCGGCAGCGAAAGCATCTTGCTCAGCGCGGCTGAAACTGTATTTATCCGCGCACTTTTCCGCGAACACCCCCATCAACTCATTGTCATAGGGATTTTGCAGGCCGTCGAAGAACATGTGATCCAGTATCTGCCCGTGACCGAGGCGATAGCCGCCGCGCGCCTTGGGTAATAAGTACGGCGCGTTGCTCATGGATTCCATGCCCCCGGCAAGTACGATGCTCGCGCCCCCGGCCAGGAGTTGATCGCACCCGTGCATGGTCGCTTTCATGGCCGAGCCGCAGACCTTGTTTACGGTGGTACAGGTCACTGACTTGGGCAATCCGGCGCCGAGCACCGCTTGGCGCGCCGGTGCCTGCCCGACACCTGCGGGCAACACGCAGCCGAAGATCGCCTCGTTGATGTCGGCGCCGCTGAGGCCGGACTGCTGGACTGCGCCAACAATGGCAGCAGCAGCCAACTGCGGCGCGGTGACAGCATTGAACTGCCCCTGGAAACCGCCCAGCGGTGTGCGCTTGGCGGCAACGATGACGATGCTGTCGGTAACCATAAGCAATCTCCTAGTAAGTTAGAGAAATCAAGGGGTCAGAGAATTTGAAAATTTACTATCATGTCCGTCCACGCCACATGTGCCGAATTTCAAGTTCTCTGACCCCTTGATTTCACGTCAGCATGGGATCGGACCGCCTTAATTGCCAGCACAATTTATTAACTTCTTATTTCGGCGCCATCCTCAGCGCCCCGTCGAGCCGAATGGTCTCGCCGTTGAGATAGGCGTTTTCAATGGTATGGCGCACCAACGCAGCATATTCCGAGGGGCGACCTAGCCGGGTGGGGAATGGTACACCTTTGCCCAGGGATTCCTGCACGTCCTCCGGTAAGGTATGCATCATAGGTGTTTCAAATATTCCGGGGGCAATGGTGTTGACACGGATGCCGCTGCGCGCGAGATCCCGGGCAATGGGCAGCGTCATACCGGCCACACCGGCCTTGGAAGCGGCGTAGGCGGCTTGACCAATCTGGCCATCGAAGGCGGCCACGGAGGCGGTGTTAATGATCACACCGCGTTCGCCCTCCCCGTTCGGCGCGTTCTTCACCATGGCATCCGCAGCGAGGCGAATCATATTGAAGGTGCCGATGAGATTGATGGTGATGACGCGGACAAAGGAATCCAGTTTATGGGGCCCGTCCTTGCCCACGGTCTTTTCGCCCCAGGCGATGCCGGCGCAATTCACCAGCCCGTGCAATGCGCCGCAGGTGCTGACGGCGAATTCCACGGCGACCTTG
>JAYUHG010000204.1:0-1742 GCA_043767195.1 Gammaproteobacteria bacterium
TTTCGTACCCGCTGCTGGGCCTGGTGCGGGTCGGTGGCCAGAGCGTCACTGAAACCGAAAAGCGCATTGCCGACGGCCTGCGCAACGGCAACTTCGTCACAATGCCGGCAATGAGTCCGCCACCGCCGACCGGGACGAACACATATTGGGGTGGTGACTTGCACTGTCGCAGTATCTCGACGCCCACCGTTGCCTGGCCAGCGATGATCAGGGGATGGTCATAGGGCGGGATCAGGATGCGCCCCGAGCTATGCGCCAACTCCTGGGCATGAACCTTGGCCTCATCATATGTATTACCGTGCAGCACCACCTCCGCCTGCAGCCGCCGCACCGCACTGATCTTGATCTCCGGGGTGGTTTTGGGCATCACGATGAGGGCGGAAATATCCAGACGTTGGGCCGCCAGCGCCACCCCCTGGGCATGATTACCGGCGGAAGCGGCAATGACGCCGTGGCCGCGCTGCGTCGGCTCCAAAGCCGCGAGCATGTTGCAGGCACCGCGTAGCTTGTATGAAAATACCGGTTGCTGGTCCTCCCGTTTCAGCCAGATGCGATTACCCAGTTGCCGCGACAATTGCGGGGCGAGATCCAGCGGCGTGACACGCGCCAGGTCATAGACGCGCCCCAGGGCAGCGGCGATCAGCGATTGGTATTCGGGAAACACGCGCCTAAGATAGCATTTTCGTCACTTGAGGCTGAAAGATCGGTACTCTCATGAGCCAGGACCTGAAGAAACAGCGCGCCGCCGAGGCGGCATTGAAATTCGTCACCGACGACATGATTGTCGGCGTAGGCACCGGCAGCACGGTCAATTTTTTCATTGATGCCCTGACCGGACTGCGCGGTCGCATTGAGGGCGCGGTTGCCAGCTCCGTGACCACGGAGACCCGGCTCAAGGAGCGTGGCATTCCAGTGCTAACCCTGAACAGTGTGGCCGAGCTGCCGCTGTACGTAGATGGCGCCGACGAAGCCACCCGGCACCGCCAGCTCATCAAAGGTGGTGGTGGTGCCTTGACCCGGGAAAAGATTGTGGCCGCCGTCAGCAAGCGCTTCGTCTGTATCATTGATGAATCCAAGCTGGTTGACGTGCTGGGTCGCTTCCCATTACCGGTGGAAGTCATTCCCATGGCGCAAAGCCATGTGGGCCGGCAACTGGCCAAGCTGGGCGGCCAGCCGGTGCTGCGCCAGGGGGTTACCACGGACAACGGTAATATCATTCTGGATGTACATAACCTTTCCATCCTGGACCCGGGACGCCTGGAAGAGCAGATCAATCAAATTGCCGGAGTAGTCTGTAACGGCCTGTTTGCGCGCCGGGGCGCGGATATCTTGTTGGTTGCCGGAGAAAACTCTGTGAACTCCATCACATAGCGATCTCGTTACTGGTAGCTCTTCGGCACGTCCTAATGCATAATTTGTTCCGACAGGCCAATTTGACCAGCACTTAGGATGCCTCCATGACGGACATAATTTTCTGGGTTGTTTATGTATTCTCCATTCTGGTACTCATGCTGCATTTCACCGGCTTCCTGCTTCGGCGCAATATGGAATGGGCCGTGCTGGTAGCCGCGGTTGCGTTGTTTGGTGTTAACTTGCTGGATTTCCTCAAAATAATCTGAATCACATGCCACGATGATCGGCCTGCTGCAGCGCGTATCGCAGGCGCAGGTTGACGTGGCTGGCCGGACTATCGCCACCATCCAGCGCGGCCTGCTGGTACTGGTCGGTGTACAACCCCACGA
>JAYUHG010000205.1:0-4233 GCA_043767195.1 Gammaproteobacteria bacterium
CCAGGGCATAGGGCACCTCCTTGCGGTGCCCGTGAGTGTGGTTCAACATGTCACCCATGTCCCTGGACCAAAGTGTTACCTATGTGTCTGGACCGTACCCATTGGCGCCTAACAGGGCGCTATACAGAAAGGCTGCTGGATATTGTTATATACATGGGGATAGAAGAATGCGCTGAAAACTTTTCTGAATCAATCCTCTGGAGTGGGTAGGCATGAAAATTGTTCAATATCGCCCTGCCGAGGAATCCGGGGACAGTATACCGATTAAATTCTGAATGCCGTTTTGAAGTCTATGCACAACAGGCACCTCAATCAGCCGAGTCCATTGGAAGGTCATGATGACAAAATGAGTATACTTTGCCCGGATTCCAGATGGTCTGCCGGTGCCCGTAAGGTTTCCATGCCGGGGCGATCACATTGGGCATGTCTGAACGGGCGAGCAGCGGCGCTGGCGCCAGTGTGAATTCGCCGTAACGCTGGTTGATTGCGTCCATTGCCTGGTTGAGTCGCTCGCGCCTCACATCCCTATGTATGAACATGTCTGATTGTGAGCCTGCCGGATGCGGATCCAGCGCAGTGACCTGCACCTGGAATATGCCTTCCCGGCGCCAGTATTTGTCCAGCACACGGTGGCACAGGACGAATAGTGGCCGGTTGTCCTGGGTCGGGGCGATCAGGCTGAATCTGTCACCTGCCCATCCAGTGAGTGTCCGCAATCCAACAAAATACTGTTGCGCTTCAAGTTGATTCTGGCGCAGTCGCGCCGCGACCTTCTCCGCCATGTGCATGAGGTAGACCATGAGCACCTGCCGGTCTCGCGTGTCCGGTGGCACGACCTTCCCATGACCGAGCGTGAGTGGAGGTTTAATGCTGGTTTGCACCGGTTCCGGGTCCGTCCCCTGGCACATATGCCAGATGCGCCGACCGGGGTTGCCGAAACGCCTGGCCAGCACCGAGATCGGCAGACGTGCGACTTCACCGCAGGTCCGGGCGCCATGCTTGGCGAGGAAACCACCGATTCCGGCCTTGACGCCACAAAGCTCCGTGACCGGCACATTATCAAGCCGTGCGCGGGACTCCCAGGGCGGGATCACAGTAAGTCCATCCGGCTTTTGTAACTTGGCAGCGAACTTCGCCGTGCTCTTGTCCCCGCTTATTCCTATGGAGCAGCGTAGCCCGGAGGACTCGAAAACACTTTGTTTGATCAGTGCGCCAAGCTCGGTGGGCGACTCCCACAAACTTTGACAGGCCGTGACATCAAGAAAGGCTTCATCCACGGAGAACACCTCGACATCCGGCGTAATGTTCTGCAATGCCGCCATGATGGCGGTCGAGATTTTCGCGTAACGCCCGGGGCGGGCGGGACGACGAACCAGCCCCGGGCAGAGCCGGAGACCTTCCTTGAGGCGCATCCCGGTCTTCACCCCATGGGCCCGGGCCTCATACGAGGATGTAATGATGCAGGTGCCGGTCAGCCCATTGGTGACGGCCACCGGTCGGCCACGCAGTTGTGGATCGTCGCGCTGTTCGATAGCGGCGAAGAAGGCGTTCATGTCCACGAGCGCGATCATCCGCGGCCAGCGCGTGTCACTTCTGTTTGCCATACAGCCGCAGTTGTCCCACGAGGACACCCTGTATCTGCACCCGCTCGGGCAGGTACAGTACCGGTTTCATGGTCTTGTTCTCGGGCAACAACTCGATCTGCTTGCCGCGCCGGCGGAAGCGTTTCAACGTGGTTTCCGCCCCATCAATGAGGGCCACCACGATGTCACCATTCGTGGCCTGTTCGGTATGCCGGATGATCACGAAATCACCATCCAGTATCCCGGCGTCCACCATAGACTCACCCGACACTCTGAGCACGTAGCGCCCGGGCCCGGTCAGCGCATCGGCCAGGTTGATCTCATCCTGCCCCGGGATGGATTCGAGCGGCGACCCGGCCACAACCCGCCCCGGGAGCGGGAGCGTATTCAGGTAACGCTCACCCTTTCTGGTCAGGTGAAGGCCACGCCAGCCGCCGGCCCTGTCCAGCAGACCTTTCTGGATAAGGTTCTTTATGTAGCGATGGACAACGCCCTTGGAGCGCAAGCCGATGCCCCGGCAAAGCTCGTCCAAGGTGGGCGATGTGCCATCGTGTGACCTGATGTAGCCGGCTACAAACCGGATGGTCCTGTCTTCTTGCGGGGGGAGTAGCATGAATGTTCTCAGTCGTTCTCAGGGCCAGCCTAGAGGACTGTTTGAGAACATTCAAGTGCAACGATAGCCAAGGACCGAAGAACGGAATCGCGGACACCCACGCATTGTCATCCCCGGCGCGTCATATCGGCGCAACAGGCTGTGTATCCAGTGGATGATTGATATACCTCTGGACCCCGACTTTCGTCGGGGCGACAAATGGAACTGGACCCCGGCTTTCGCTGGGGTGACGTTGCTTTCGCTTATCCAAGGAAACAGCAGAGTTGATCAGAGCTTCCCTAAGCGCCCATGCGATCCAAAAGCCGCGTAGCGTCGGTATCAACGAGCAGCAAGTCCCGGTGCCGGGGTTGGACAAAGCCGCGCGCCACGGCTTGATTCAGAAACTCAATCAGGGGATCGAAGTAACCATCCACATTCAGCAGGGCGCAGGGCTTGGTGTGCAGGCCGAGCTGGCTCCAGGTCAGCACTTCGAATAATTCCTCCAGGGTTCCCAGTCCTCCGGGCAGGGCGAGGAAGGCATCGGCGCGCTGGGTCATGAGCGCTTTGCGCTCGTGCATGGAACCGACGATATGCATTTCCGTGACGCCAGTGTGGGCCACTTCCTGGCGCGACAGGAATTCCGGCAACACACCAATCACTCGTCCGCCACCGGCCAGCACCGCATCCGCCAGGATGCCCATGATGCCAATGCTGCCGCCGCCATATATTAAGGTGAGGTCCCGTTCCACCAGCAGCGCCGCCAATGCCCGGGCGGCGTTGCCATAGACGGCCCGGTTACCGGCGCTGGCCCCGCAAAAGACGCAGATTGCTTGCATGGTCGGCACGCTATGCGAAGCCTTGTGGAAATGCAAAAGCCGCAACCTGTTAATATGCCCCACCCCGTATCCTGGACTGGCATCGGTGCCCGTTAGAAGCCCAATACCATGAGCATCCTCGCGCCAATGCATCGTGTCCTGCTCAGGACGCTGGTGGGTGCCGTGCGCTTGTCGGTGGCCCATGCCAAGCTCTGGTTGTTTGCCGCGACCCTGCTTTCCGGCGGACTGCTTTGGTACACAGTGACCCATGTGGCGATTAATACTGATACCGCCGACATGCTGGATAAGAGCCTGCCGTTCCGGAAAGCGGCGCATGAATTCGACGCCGCCTTCCCGCACCTGTCCGATCAGATTGTGATTGTGGTGGAGGCGGTCCACAGTGGCGCCGCTACATCCGCCGCGGAGCAACTCTCGGAGAAACTGCGTGAATATCCCCAGATTTTGCAGTCGGTTTTTCACCCCGGCGGCGGCGAGTTTTTTGACACCCACGGGTTGTTATATCTGACGCAGGACGAACTCTGGGCACTGGATGAGCGTCTGGCCGAGGCGGCGCCGCTGCTGGGTATTCTGGCGCAGGATCCCAGTCTGCGTGGTCTGTTCACGGCACTGGGCACCGGCCTGAATGAAGGAGCTGACGCCGAACTGCGTCTCCTGGCACGGATATTTGATCGCCTCAGCGGCACGGTGGAGGCGTTGCTTGCCGGTCGGGGCCAACCAGTTTCCTGGCGTGACGAATTGTTTCCCAAGGGCGAAGGTAAGTCCGGTCCTGTGCGCGCCTTCTTGCTCACCAAACCGAAGCTGGATTTCGCCAGTTTTGAACCGGCGGCGGAGGCCCTGAATCTGGTGCATGGCCTGGGGCGGGAAGTGGAGCAACTTAATCCCTCGGTGCGGATCCGTGTTACCGGTTCCGCCGCCATGAACAGCGAAGAACTGGTGACCGTGAGTCGCGATGCTGTATTCACCACGTCCCTGGCGTTTGTGTCGGTGTGCCTGTTATTGATCTGGGGTTTGCGATCCGCGGGTGGCGTGGTGGCGGTGCTGGTGTCGCTGCTGTTCGGTTTGATCTGGACCGCGGCCTTCGCCACCTTTGCCATCGGTGCCCTGAATCTGATCTCCGTGTGCTTCGCCGTGTTGTTCATCGGTATGGGCGTGGACTTCGGCATTCAGTATGCATTGCGTTATCACGAAGAGTGCGATCAGGGCATGGCCCAGGAAACGGCCC
>JAYUHG010000206.1:0-1736 GCA_043767195.1 Gammaproteobacteria bacterium
GATGAGGCTCATTCGGCACAGGATGCTCTGGGTGGCACCGTGCCGGCGGGGGCGCGGTTGTTTTATGACCGCACTAATCAGCCGGTGTTGCTGAAGAAGCAGGTCATGCTCACCGGTGAATACATTATTGACGCGGCGTCCGGCATTGACCCCATGAGCGGCGGGCCGGATGTGAGTATTACACTGGATGGCAAGGGCGCGAATATCTTCAGCCGCGTCACCCGCAACGAAGTCGGCAAGCGCATGGGTGTGGTGTTCATTGAGACGAAAACCAATACTGTGGAAGAAAACGGTCAATTGGTGAAGCATAAAGAGACTGTTGAGGAAGTCATTAATGTGGCGGTGATCAAGGAGGAACTGGGCAAACGCTTCCACATCACCGGCCTGGATTCGACGCTGGAGGCGCGCAATCTGGCGCTGTTGCTGCGCGCCGGCGCGCTGGCAACGCCCATTGAAATCGTGGAAGAACGCACCGTCGGGCCCAGTCTCGGACGTGACAATATCAACAAGGGATCATTTTCCGCGTTGATGGGTTCCGTGCTGGTGTTCGCCTTCATGCTGATTTATTACCGGGTGTTTGGTCTGGTGGCGAATATTGCCCTGTTGGTCAATGTGGTGCTGATCATGGCGCTGCTGTCCCTGTTGCAGGCAACATTAACGCTGCCGGGCATCGCCGGCATCGCCCTCACCGTGGGCATGGCGGTGGACGCCAACGTGCTTATTTATGAACGCATCCGCGAAGAATTGCGCAACGGCAATTCGCCCCACGCCAGTATCCACGCGGGTTATGAGCGGGCCTTCATCACCATCTGGGATTCCAACATCACGACGCTGATCTCGGCGCTGTTTCTGTTCGCCATCGGCACGGGCCCGATCAAGGGCTTCGCCGTGACATTGTCCCTGGGCATTATCTGTTCCATGTTCACGGCCATTACCGTGACACGGGCCATCGTTAATGTGATTTTCGGCGGCCGGCGCTTGTCCAGCCTGCCAATCTGAGCCGGCGCACACGCGGCAATACAAGGCGGGTCATTAAATGGAAATCTTCAAAGAAACTACACACATAGATTTTATGGGCGCGCGCAAGATCGCCGCCTGGGTGTCCGTGTTTCTGGTGATCGGCACTGTGGCCAGCATCGGCCTGCGCGGCATGAACTTCGGTATTGATTTCACCGGTGGCACACTGGTGGAAATGGGCTATTCGGCGCCCGTGGACCTGGATGATGTGCGCGCAAAACTCGAGCAATCGGAATTTGAAGGCGCCGTGGCCCAGCATTACGGCACCGCCCAGGATGTGCTGATACGGCTCGGGCCTCAGAAGGATATGAACAGCGCCCAGATCAGCGATCGCATTATCGAACTTATTGGCACATCCGATCAGTCCACCCAGGTGCGGCGCGTGGAGTTTGTCGGCGCCCAGGTGGGTGAGGAGCTGGTGGAGAAAGGCGGCATCGCCTTCATCATGTCCCTGTTCGGCATCCTGGTGTATGTGGCCATGCGCTTTCAATTGCGCTTCGCCGCCGGAGCCATTGTCGCGCTGTTGCACGATCCCCTGGTCACCATCGGGTTCTTTTCCCTGACCGGCATGGAATTTGACTTGTCGGTGATGGCGGCCATCCTGGCCATCATCGGTTATTCATTGAATGACACCATCGTGGTGTTTGACCGGGTGCGGGAAAATTTCCGCCGCATGCGTACCGCCACGGTGGTTGATATTTTCAATACTTCCATCAACC
>JAYUHG010000207.1:0-1735 GCA_043767195.1 Gammaproteobacteria bacterium
GTCAATTTTCTGGTGGATACCGGCGCGACTTTAATCTCCATGAACCGCCCTACAGCCAAACGCATCGGGCTGAATTACAAATTGGATGGAGTCGAATCCCGCTCCTCCACGGCGTCCGGTATCGTGCCGGTCTGGACGGTGAAACTGGATCGGGTGCGTATCGGTGAGATTGAACTTCGCGATGTGCCAGCCTCGGTACATGACAACGATTTCCCCGATATCACCCTGCTGGGCAATTCCTTTCTTCAGCGGTTGAACCTGGATCGCCAGGGACCCTTGCTGAAGTTGACGAAGCCCTGATTCCAGCTTCTTCCATGTCCGATCAGCCAGTAGTCATCATCACCGGCGCCGGTGCCGGCATTGGCCGGGCATGCGCGATCCGGTTTGCGTCCCAGGGATGGCGCGTCGTGGCCGTTGATCAAGTGGCCGAACGCGCTGACGCAACCTGCCGGATGATCAGCGACGCAGGTGGCCATGCTCTGTCGCTCCATGGAGATATCAGCATGGCGGCGACCAGTGAGGCGGCAGTGGCGACCACCCTGTCCCAATGGGGCAAAGTGGATGCCTTGGTGGCCAATGCCGGCATTCAGACTCCGGGACGATTGCTGGACATGCCGAGCGATGACTGGCGGCGGGTGATGGCCGTGAATGTGGACGGCGTCGCCCACGCCTGCCGCGCGGTGTTACCGCCCATGATCGCCGCGGGCCGCGGCAGCATGGTCGTGATTTCTTCCGTCAATACGTTGCAGGCAGTGGCGGGAATGGCCGCCTATGACACCAGCAAGTCGGCGGTCATCGGTCTGGCGCGCCAACTGGCGGTTGAGCACGGTCGTGATGGCATCCGTGTCAATGTGGTCTGCCCCGGCAACACCATCACTGACTTCCACATTGATAGGTTGGCCGCCCAGGGCATGGGCATTGAAAAAATCCGTGAACTGACCCGAGGCTATGGCTTGCTCGGTCGCGCGGCGGAGCCGGAGGAGATCGCCGCCAGTGTCTATTTCCTTGCCAGCGATGCGGCCTCCTTTGTCACGGGACAGGTGCTGGCGGTGGATGGAGGTTTCTCCATTTCCGCGGCCTCCCGCCCCTGATATCATGACTGCACCGTTGCACTGGGGGATTCTGGGCACCGGGCGCATGGCCCGGGCCTTCGCCAAGGATCTGATGTTGCTGGCCGATGCGCACGTTACCGCGGTCGGATCCCGGGAGCTTGAATCGGCGCACCAATTTGGGGAGGAATTCCAGGTGCCGCAGCGCTTCGGTTCTTATGCTGAATTGGCGGCCTCGGCAGAAGTAGACGTCGTATATGTCGCTACACCGCACTCGCTGCATTGTGAGCATGCGATCCTGTGTATGGAGGCCGGGAAGCACGTATTGTGCGAAAAGCCTTTTGCGTTGTCCGCCGCCCAGACGCGCCGGATGATTACCGCCGCGAAAGCCCACGGAGTATTCCTGATGGAGGCCATGTGGACGCGCTTCATTCCGGCGGTGGCGAGGTTGCGGCAACTGCTGGCGGATGAAAAAATCGGTCCGATACAAATGCTTTTGGCCGGTGGTGCCTTTATACCCGATGCCAATCCGGACTTTTATCTATTTCGACGCGAACTCGGCGGCGGCGTGTTGCTGGACGCCGGTGTCTATCTGGTGTCTCTGGCGTCCATGGTGCTTGGACCGCCGGATCGGGTCGCCGCGTTGGGCGCAGTGACGTCCGGCGGCGTGGATGATCATGAAGGCA
>JAYUHG010000208.1:0-1734 GCA_043767195.1 Gammaproteobacteria bacterium
CACGGCGCCGCTGATGCTGGCGGCGGTGAATGTGGCCATCCCCACCATCGCCGCCGGGTTGGGCGCCGATGCCATCATGCTGGGCTGGATCCCCACGGCGTATTTGCTCACCAGCGCTGTGCTGTTGCTGCCCTTCGGTCGTCTGGCGGACATGTTTGGGCGCAAGCGCATTTTTCTGCTCGGCATGATCGTCATTACCTTCGCCTCACTGCTTGCCTCCACGGCGCAATCAGTCCAACAACTGGTGGCATACCGCGTTCTGCAGGGTATCGGCGCCGCTATGTTGTTCGCCACCAGTGTGGCGCTGCTGTCCTCAGTCGTGCCCCGGGAACGGCGCGGCGCCGCCATCGGCTTCAGCGTCTCAGCGGTATATTTCGGGCTCACCTGTGGCCCTCTGCTCGGCGGTTGGGCCACGCATCATTACTCCTGGCGCGCGGCATTCCTGATCCACCTCCCCATCGCCCTCGGCATCATCCTGCTGGCTATATTTGGACTGCGCGGAGAATGGCGCAACGAGAAACCGCAGCGTTTTGATCTTCCCGGCGCGATGATCTATGCCTGCGCCATCACGGCATTCATGTATGGAGTTTCCATTTTGCCTTCCACGCCCGGACTGGCATTGATGCTTGCCGGCGCCGCCGGCCTCGTGGTCTTCGTGCGCCATGAGCGGCGCACGGTGGATCCGCTGTTTGATGTGAGCCTGTTCTTCACTAATCGCGTCTTTACCTTCTCCTGTCTGGCCTCGATTACCGTCTACACCGCGATGTTTGGCACGTCCTACCTGTTAAGTCTGTACCTGCAGTACATCAAGGGCCTGAGCGCCGACGCGGCGGGATTGATCCTGATCGCCCAACCTGCCGTGATGACATTGTTGTCCCCGGTAAGTGGAAGGCTTTCGGATCGGGTTGAACCGCGCCTGCTGGCATCAGTGGGCCTGGTGCTGACAGCGGCGGGATTGGGATTGCTGGCGGCCCTTGGCCCCGGCAACACCGCAACCTATGTGGTCATCTGTTTGATAATCACCGGCGCTGGTTTCGCGCTGTTCTCCTCCCCCAATGTCAATGCCATCATGGGCAGTGTGGGTCCGCAACAGTTGGGCAGCGCCTCCGGCGCCGTCAGCACCATGCGTGTGCTGGGTCAGATGAGCAGCATGGGTTTGATCACCGTGGTATTCGCGTTGCTGTTGGGCCCGGTGCAAATCGCGCCGGAGAATTATTCCGCGCTGATGCAGAGTATTCGCGTTAGTTTTCTGATCGCAGCCTGCATGGTCGCCGTGGCGATTTTCTTTTCAGTGGCACGGGGGGAGGTGCATGGAGGGAGGTGACTGGTGGCTGGAGATACGCGACGTATTTCGTGAAACGTATCTCGCAATCCAACCAGAATCTTACACACTTGCCAATTGTAACCAGCCACTAGCCACCGGCCACTTTATCAAAGCTTCACGCAAATATTCCGCAACTCCGTATAAAACTCCAGCGAATGTACGCCCCCCTCCCGGCCGAGGCCGGATTGTTTTGATCCGCCGAAGGGCGTCCTTAAATCCCGCAGATACCAGCAGTTCGCCCAGATGACGCCGGCTTCCATTTGCGCCGCGACCCGGTGCGCACGCGCGGCGTTCTCGGTCCAGAGGGTGGCGGCCAGGCCGTATTTCGTATTGTTGGCCATGGCGATGGCCTGCGCTTCCGTGTCGAAGGGCTGGATGTGGCAACAGGGGCCAAAGATTTCTTCTTTGAC
>JAYUHG010000209.1:0-4206 GCA_043767195.1 Gammaproteobacteria bacterium
CAAGTTCAATCGGGAACTGGTGCAAAAGCAGATGCAACCGCCGCCACAGGAACAACAGTCTGGGGATCAGCAATCCCAGGATCAGGGATCGGAGCAACGGCAGGCGCAGGAGGGCACCGATGGTGACAAACAGGCCGGCGAGGAGCAAGGGCAAAAGAGTGATCAGGCGTCCTCCTCTGATCAGGAATCGCAATCATCCGCCAATGAACAGGAATCCACGCCGCAGGGAAGCGCTGGCGATCAGTCTGTAAAATCCTCTGACAACTCTGCTGCTGAAGGAAATGAATCGGAATCTGGTGAAGTAGCCGGGACTCCGGCCCCACAGAATGGCGATGCGGCCATGCCGGATGAACAGACGCCGCCCGCGCCGTTGAATTCGTCTGGTGCGGAAAATGAAGATCCAGCGGATAAACAGAAACCCCAACAGATGGCGGCCCAAGCTACGGATCAACCCATCAACGAAGATCAACAGGCTTTGGAACAATGGCTGCGGCGCATCCCTGATGATCCGGGTGGTCTATTGAGGCGCAAATTCCAACATCAATATCAAATGCGTCGCACCCAAGGGCGCGGCGCGTCTTCGGGAGACAAGACCTGGTGAGTCGGTGCGGACATAGAGTTGCCTTGCTGGCACTGATGTTGTCTGTCATCGCCCAGACAGCGTTTGCAGCTAGTATCCGCTTGCGTGTGGATCGCAATCCGGTGGCGTTAAATGAATCCTTCCAGATGGTGTTCGAAGCCGATGGCAGCGTGGATGGCGATCCGGATTTTGCGCCTCTGGAGCAAAACTTTGACATCCTCTCCACCAGCCAAAGCAGTCGCATCAGCATCATCAACGGCAAGTCCACCAGTACCAAGACCTGGACGCTGACTGCATTGGCGAGAAACACCGGCCGGCTGGAAGTCCCGGCGATTAAGTTTGGAGCAGATCAAAGTCCGCCTGGGTTGATTGAAGTCACGGCGGCGGCCGCAACGCGGCCCGGCCCCCAGGCCGCGGAGTCCAATGAAGTTTTTCTGGAGGTGGAGGCGCAGCCGTTGCAGCCCTATGTGCAACAGCAGATCGTCTACAAGGTACGCTTGTTTCGCGCCGCGCCCACCTCCAATGCCTCCTTGAGTGATCCGCAAGTGGAGCAGGGCAATGCCATCATTGAACGCATCGGGGAGGATGCGTCCTATGAAACCCGCGTCAATGGCCGGCCCTATCAGGTGGTGGAGCGTCGTTATGCCATCTTCCCCCAATCCAGCGGGCCGCTGAAGATCGACGCGCTGACCTTTCGCGGCCAGTCCGGGTTAAGTCCTTTCTCCATGCTGGACCCCTTCGGGCGACAACCGCAAATGATCGTGCGCCAGTCCGCGCCAGTGGAGCTGGAGGTGCGCGCCAAACCGGAAGGCCAGGACCTGGCGCTTTGGCTCCCGGCAAGCAGTCTCACCCTGACCCAATCCTGGTCCAATGATGGACCGGAGTTTCGCGTGGGTGTTCCTATCACGCGCACAATGACGTTGTCCGCCGAGGGTCTCACTGCCAGTCAGCTTCCAGAACTGCCGGCATGGGTGCCGGGCACATTCAAGTCCTATCCGGATCAGCCGCAGTTAACCGATGGCAAGTCCGCCGAAGGCCTTGCCGGCACACGGGTGGAAAAGGTGGCCATCATTCCCAATCAGCCGGGGGAGTTCGAGTTGCCCGCCATCCGTATTCCCTGGTGGAACACCATGAGCGATCAATTGGAGGTGGCCGAAGTGCCGGCCCAGCGCATAGTGGTGCTGCCGGCGGTTGATGCGCAAGCATTGGTTCCGGCGCCTTCTGTGCCCGTCGCCGGCAGTGATTCAGCATCCGGCGATATCATTGCGCCTACCACAGCGGTGGCGACCGGCGCACAAAGTGGTTCCAGGCTCTGGCAATGGATCAGCGCCGGACTGGCAATGTTGTGGATCGCCACGCTGGTGGCCTGGTGGTATTCACGGCGTCCGCCCCCGGCGCAGATCGATCCCGCCGCACAAAATGCACGCAAGCTACGCCGCGAACTGGAGCAGGCCTGCGGGCGCAATAATGCTGCTGTCGCCAAGGAATCCCTGCTGCGTTGGGCGCAGTTGCGCTGGCCCCGGAATACACCGCGCAATCTTGGCGATGTTGCCGCACGCGCCGGCAGCGGGCTTGCCGAATGTTTGCGAATTCTGGATGCCAATCTATATGGACGCCAGAGTGACGCCTGGAACGGCGCCGCGCTGTGGCAGGCATTCGTCAGCGAAGAAAAAACCCCTCAGCCCCGGCACGAGGAAGCAGATAGCCAGTTGGAGCCGCTGCACAAAATATGATGGAACGCCTGCGACGGGAGGCCGCCGAATTGCTCGCCGATGTGGGTGTGCTGGCGCGGGCAGTGTTGGACCCGGAGGCGCCCTGGTCCGCGCGTCTGGTCGTATTTCTGATTGTCGCCTACGTGGTATCCCCGGTGGATTTGATTCCTGACTTTATCCCCGTGCTGGGCCTGCTGGATGAAATCATCCTGGTGCCGCTGGCACTGCGACTGGCAATGCGCCTGTTGCCGCCGGCATTGGTGGAGCGCTATCGTCTGGCGCCGAAGGTCGGTAGCCTGCCGTCTTATTTCAAGATCACGGGTATCGCGTTGGTGATAATGGTTTGGCTTATTCTAATTGCGCTGAGTGTCGCAGCCTTCACCGACTAAATTACTGAGCGCAAATACGCTACACGGTCATATCGGCGGCTCGATGCGTCAGTGGTGGACACGCCGTGAATCCGTCCCTGGAGGCTCGTGCGCCGCATCCCTGCGGCTTAACGGTCCACCACCGACGCATCGAGCCGCCTTGTGATCGGGATTTACGTGTAGCTATTTAGTTTCACCCGTTCTTCCAATAACGCTCCATCTCATAAAACAGAAACGATGCTGTCCAGGCGATGAACACCAGGCCGGTGAGCGCTTCGAGACCGGCGAGGAAACGCAGTCCACCCACCGGGATCAGGTCGCCATAGCCCACCGATGAGTAGGTGATGAACGAGAAGTACACGCAGTCCATCAACTGCAGATCGTCATCGCCACGGATGGTGCCGAACCCGCCATTGCGTATCATCAGGAAATACACCGCGCCGAACATCCAGGCTTCAAGGGTATGGGCCACCATGGTGCCGATGACGCCGGTAACGATGCGCAGGCGATTGCCGATGTGCCGGAGGAGGGGGCAGCAGGCGTGACAATTGCAACAATACTTCATAGTGAATGAACACCGCGATGGCAATGACCAGTGTATTGACGATGTAGAGTTTAAGCATGGAATAAATCCCCCGCAGCCGATGGCAGTGAGGCGTCCCGCGGCCAGCCATATCGCCCCATGTCTATTTTCCCCTCCGGGCTGAACACCACTCCCTCATCCTCCAGCATCCAGCGTTGCAACTGATGGGAATCCCCGCTGCTGCGCGGGCTGATCTCGCCCTTGCTGTTCACTACCCGTTGCCAGGGTATATCGGTGCCATCGGGCAATGCCGCCATGGCGTAGCCCACTTGCCGCGCCGAACAGCCGCCGGCAAGTTTGGAAATGCGACCGTAACTGGAAACCCGGCCTTTGGGGATGCGTGTCACGGCGGCGTAGATGCGGGCATAGGTTTCCGAGCCGGCAGGTTGCTTTGTCGTCGCCTGTTGATTCATGTGGTCGCGGTTTCCTGTTGCCGTAACCAATCGCGCACGGCCAGCCCGGTGCCGAACTCCCATGGGCGCAGTTTCTGTTTCTCGATGTGCTTGAATGCGCGCAATTCTTCTCCAAGCAGGATAGCGCCCGTGGCCCGCACATGCCAGGTGATGATGGCCTGATTCATTAGCGCGAACGGGTACACGCCCACCAGGCTGACAATTTCACCGATTAACCCCAGCTCTTCCTTGACCTCGCGCAAGATTCCATCTTCCGGCGTCTCGGCTGGTTCCAGGAACCCGGTGATCAGGCCGAACATGTCCGCTGGCCAGGCATGGTTGTTGGCCAATAGGATGTGTTGCTCATGTTCAACGACAGCCGCCAGCACGGGCACGGGATTGTTCCAATGCACAAAACCGCAGCCCTGCGTGCTGCATGCGTTGCGCTCCCGCGGGTCGGAATTTCGTGGCTGCAATCTGGCGCCGCAGTGTGGGCAATACTGAAATTTCGGGTCGGCCTTAATCAAAGGGTTGTTTTCCTACGCGCATACTGATTGGCCAGATTACGCGC